>URII01000030.1 GCA_900547825.1 uncultured Porphyromonadaceae bacterium | reverse complement strand
CGCTGCCGCCGACGGAGCCTACTATGTCATGGCCGCTTTGAAAACGCTCTCCCTTGATCCGGCCCTTACCGGGGTGTCGTTTACCGGCGATCAGGAATGGCGTGCCGAGGCCACATCAATGCTGCGTCCCTATCTCGGCCGCCTGATGCCTGTGATCATGCCCTCCGGCTCCCGCTGGTCAGTGTCGGCCCGGCTTCCGTTTGATTTAAGAATAATGCATCTATGCGAATAATAAGAGGGGAATACGGGCGACGCCGTTTCGACGTGCCATCCCGCATCACAGCCCGCCCCACCACCGATTTTGCGCGTGAAAACATTTTCAACGTGATCGAGAACCTCATCGACATAGAGGGAATCCGCGCCCTTGACCTGTTTGCGGGCACCGGTGCCATCACATTCGAACTGCTGTCGCGCGGCGCGGCCCATGTCACAGCCGTGGAGAAAGCCTCTGTACAGGCCCGCTTCATATCCGATGTGGCCCGTAAGCTCGGATGCACGGACAGGCTCAGGCTTGTCACCGGCGATGTGTTCCGGTTCATTGCCTCATGCCGCACCGGCTTCGGTTTCATATTCGCCGATCCGCCCTACGACCATCCGCGCTTCGCCGAGATACCCGGGCTTATCCTCTCCTCACCGATGGTGGAGGAGGGCACCCTCGTTATCGTGGAGCACTCCTCGCGGTATGACTTTTCAGCACTTCCCGGCTTCCGCGAACACCGCGCCTACGGCAGTGTTAACTTCTCCCTGTTCATCTGCGAATCTCCGAATCCGTCAGTCCCCCTTGTCGGCTCCGAGGGTTGACTGCGGATTGCGACCGTTGCCCTTGCGCCCTACCGAAATCTTGTAGGTGAAGCTGAGAGCTATGCGTGACTGGCCTCCGTCAATCCCGTTCCATGTGTAACGGTCAATGTCCGGGTTGCGAAAGAAAGTTTCCTCGGATATGTCGCGTTTGAGCTTGAAAGTGGCATAGGCTCCCAGCACTATGTTGCGGTAGGCCCATGATCCCATCAGGTAGATTGCCGATGGTCTTTCCCTGCGTTTATAGCCTTGGGTGTAGATATATTTCGATTCCCATTTTGCAAAGGCTGACCATGATTTGTAATTGAAATAGTATCCGGCATTCACATCATATTCGGTGGATCCGACTGTCGTATTCGGCATATAGGCCAAAGAGCGGATAATTGAGCATTCGCCTGAAAAGTTCATAGTCATCTCCTTTGCCGGTTTCAGAGTGTAGAATGCCTGTAAATGCCCTATTATTAAGTCCCAGTTGGAGATACATGACTGCCGTGTAACATAGTAGGGATCTTCAAATGTCACGTCTAACATCCTTGGGTGCCAGTATCGCTTTAGTGTCACGAAGCCGCTCAATGACCACGGATTTTTATAATATACCGGGCTCAATGATATCTGGGCGCATTCAAGATTCTTTAGATTCGGATTGCCGCGCACGGCGTTGAGGTTGTCTGTGACACTGAAATAATCCGTTCGTTCCGACAGGGCTGTAAGATACTGACTGTATTCGCCGTCAAGTGTGATTCGTAATACTGTTGACGGCATATATGTGAGGCTCATATACCCGGCGGGAAACACTTCGTCGGATTTTGCGCCGTTTTCGCGGAATGAGTAGTATTTCAAGGCTCCGATGGCATTGTACGACCATTTGTTGCCTATTCGTCCGTCTATTCCCACGTAAGGGTACAGAGTGTTGTTGCGGGGTGATGACCGTTCGTAGGCGGTGCCTGTGTGGGTTACCTTTGAGAACAGGTATTTTTCCGATATGCCGGCATTCATGTTGATTTTGCCTATCGGGAAATTCCAGTCTAACTCGGCTGTTATAACCGAAGGTGTGGATCGTGATGCGGTGTTGAACACGGCGTCAGGCTGACTGAGAAAATCCTTTTTGTGTTCCACTGTGCCCGAATACTCTATCTTGGCGCTGATAAGACGCTCCGGAGTGGAGAGGTTGCGTGTGTAACTGACACCGGCGCCGAAATCGGTTATCACCCAGTGGCTGCGCTGTGACTCATGGTACTCCTCGTCAGGCGATCCGGGAGTGGCGGTGATTGTGGTTATGTCCGGATGGTGGGTTATGTCGTTGTCCCATTTCACTCCTCCGGTTATGTCTATCACGGCATCATGATTTAGCCCCAGTGTATAGGATGCGTTGATGTTATTCACATAGTTGTGTGCTGATGTGTTGTTGTCGGATTTATATTGTGTGGCGGGGCGCTCGCTGTTGAGGTAATGGGTTGATTCGCCCCATATCCCGTTGTCGTTGCGTATCCAGTTGAGACCGTAGTTGAGCCTGAACTCCGACCTGCGGTTTATGTAAGTCAGTGCTGTTGTGTTGTAGCCGTTGAGCATAGTGGTTTCTTCGCGTATCTGCTGGAAGAGGCTTCCGCCCCGAGTGGCGGGTTTGAGCGTTATCTCTATTATGCCCCCTGCGTCATTGCCCATGTAGCGGCCTACGGGATGATCCACATAGTCTATCCTCATTATTGTGGAGGGGTTCAGAGCCATAACATCCTGCCACGACCTTTCCACTCCGTTTATCTTATAGACGGCGTTCTTGTTGTAGATGCTCACGGTGTTTTCAAAAGCGTTCACCTTGAGGCCCGGGAGTGACATATTGGCGAGAACATCGGTTACTGTCGATGCGGTGTTAAGTTCCGACTCATCGGGATATATTATGAATTTGTTGCTCTTAGTCAATATTCGCTGGCCCTCCACGGTGACTTCGTCGAGTCGGGTTGCAACAGGCGTAAGCCATACTTCGCCCACATCCTCGTCATCATTGTCGTGACCCAATGTCACGGTAGAGCCGTTGTAGCCGGTAAGAGTCAGCCGCAAGCTGGCGTTTTTGATGCCGCGTGAATCAATCAGGAATCTCCCGTTCTGATCCGACACGGTTCGTCCTGCTATTGTTGAGTCGGGCAACATATATGTTATCTGCACCCCCGGAATAGCCTCCTGATCCTCTGCGCTGATCACTATGCCGCCTACCGTTGCGCCGGACTCCAATGCCACAGCCATCAGCATTCCTGTTGTGATGACCTTACAAAATCCATTGGGAATAAAGGATTTTCTCATAGGTGGTTCTATTAAAAGGTTGTATTATATTTTTTTGAGAGCATCTCAAGGAATAAAAGATCCTCGACTATTTTAGCCACCTCAATGTCCTTTTCTTTATCCGAAGGATGAAGGCATTTTATACCGGATCTATTGTTGCGGAACCATACGTTTTTATAGCATCCGCCGTTGCAAAGGGGCATTATGCGGCATTGGGCGCAGTGAGGGGAGTTCTTGCGTAGGTTGTGGACTTTGTCGATTGATGAATCGTTGGAGGTTAGACAGCCGGATGAATCCAGACAGCCGGTAGCCTCGGTATTTGCAAAGTCAACCGCAGTGCATTTGAATAGTCGCCCATCGGAATTTATAATATAAGAATTTTTCCGATCTGCATAACAGGGATTTTTTAATTGATGAGTTTTGCTTATCTCTATGTCAAAGCCATTCTTGGCAAAATGCTCATAAAGATTGTATTGCTGTGCTCGGATATCCTCACCTTTATCTCTATCCTGCCATATCTGATGGATTGAGACCTTGATAAGTTGTTTCGACTGGTGATTCTTGAAGTCATCGGAGATGGAAAAGGCTCCGTTGATTGTGCTGCCGTTTAAGTTCAGCCTCAGAGTGACGGAAAAACCGTTGTCGGTCAACTTTTTGATGGCGGTGATGATTTTGTGGTAGGAAACAGCATTGCGGGGTGTCCTTGTGCAGTCGTGTGTTTCCCGGCCGCCATCCAATGTTATTTGGAAGTTGGTTACATTGTAATTTCTGAAATCCGCTATCATGCTGTCGGTTATGAGATAGCCGTTCGTGGTAAAGTTGAAATCTGTTTCGCAATCGTTGTTTTTTCCTTTCTCTGTGGCGTATTTCATTATAGGAGCCACTATATTTTCATAGCACAGCAGCGGTTCGCCGCCGAAAAAAGATATGGACAGCTTCTTTTTTCTCTGCGTCAGCATATCGATGCATCGGCATGTGCGTTCATATACCTCCTCCGTCATATCGCTTGAAGTTATATGACTTTCATAGCAATACCAGCAATTGAAGTTGCAACGTAATGTAGGATTTATGATCAACATAAAGGAATTAGCACTGTCCTGTATCGCTTGGCTTCTTAAGTTTTCGACATATTCCGATTCATCTACATTATCCTCAATAAGCATCCGACTTTCAGCCAGTTTCTGACTTATGTGTGAAGGTAACGTGTCGATGTTGATCAGATCTATATCGTTGTTGATAAGCACTAATCGATCCCACAATGCGTTATAAACAGCTTTCAGGTGACTGTTTGCCTGAATAATTGTATTGTATTGGCTATATTTCATAATATGCAAATGGGATTAGTATATGGTGAAAATGAGGAGAGAGGAATAATTAAAGATTATAAGCCACAGATCTTGCCGCCATTATTGGTGATTATGCAATCTCTTAGATTGCATTTGCAATTGTTGGTTGGGCAAGGACAATTATTGGCGGTGTCTGTTTCACTTTTTCCGCCGGTGACTAATAATGCTTCGTTAGCCGGTAGTTCCATATCCGATAGGAACTTTTGTGGAGAGGGGTTGGATAGCATAGTAATAAATTTTTGGAGTTAATAATTTAGTTGTAAAGTCAGTGCACTAAACTTTAGGGCTGCAATATAGAAATAATGAATGAATTTTGCAAATTTTAGCACGATAAAAATATAATTAGGTTGGTGTTTGATGGAAAAATTGCGTAAAAATAGGTAGTATTGTGGATGGTTGTAAATGTATAACATACTGATATGCAGAAGTGTAATTGTAATGGGAGTTAAAAATGGAATATTTGATGGTGGATTGGAAAATATTTTGGTTGTTTTATTGTGAGGGTGTAAAATGTTGTGATTTTTAATTCTGTTATAGTCGTGGACCTTATTGCTTTGCAGGTGGATTTCGTTGGCGGAATTTCCTGCGCAGATATGTACTCTTTTAAAATAATGTGGAATATTAGGGTGGAATTACTTAAAGCGGCTTTTACTTGAAAAAAAATCAGTAACTTTGCGGCGCCCGTTCAGGAGCAAGTTGAAAATTAACCGAAAAATGGATATAATCAACACTATAGCGGATATTAAGCGGCGCCTCGGCTCCGCACAAGGTTCAATAGGGTTAGTGCCCACTATGGGGGCGCTTCATGAAGGCCATCTGTCGCTGGTGGAGCGCGCGCGCAACGACAACGACACAGTGGTGGTGAGCGTGTTTGTAAACCCCACGCAGTTCAACAATCCCGAGGATCTCGCCACTTATCCCCGCACATTGGAGGCCGACTGCCGGCTGCTTGAGCAGGCCGGGGTTGATGTGGTGTTCGCTCCGGCCGTAGAGGAGATCTATCCGGAGCCTGACACCCGCGAGTTTGATCTCGGGGGTGTAGCTGCCGTGATGGAGGGCGCCATGCGTCCGGGACATTTCAACGGTGTGGCGCAGATCGTCAGCCGTTTGTTTGAATATGTGAATCCCACCCGCGCTTATTTCGGCGAGAAGGATTTTCAGCAGATAGCTGTGATACGCCGCCTCGTGGAGATTGTAGGCTCGCCGGTGGAGATAGTGGCCTGTCCGATACGCCGCGAGCCTGACGGATTGGCTCTTTCGAGCCGCAATGTAAGGCTCAGTGCCGAAGCCCGTGCAGTGGCTCCGGTTATATACCGTACCTTGGCCGAAAGCCTTGAATGGGCACGTGACCATACTGTGGCCGAGACGCGCCGCTATGTCACCGACACCATCGACTCGTTTCCCTTGACACGGGTGGAGTATTACGAGATAGTGGATCCCGTGACGATGCAGCCCGTGGAGTCGTGGGACGAGACGGAGCACCCCGTGGGGTGTGTCACCGTGTTCTGCGGCGGAGTAAGGCTTATAGACAACATCAGATACTGACACCATAACCATATACAACAGCACTATGAGACTGGAAATGCTAAAATCCAAAATCCATCGTGTCACTGTAACCGAAGCCTGTCTCGACTATATAGGCAGCATAACCGTGGACGAGGCACTGCTCGAGGCCGCAGGCATACTGCCGGGCGAGAGGGTGTACATAGTCAACAACAACAACGGCGAGCGCTTCGACACCTACACCATACCCGGTCCGCGTGAATCGGGCATGATATGCCTCAACGGCGCCGCAGCCCGTAAGGTGCAGCCCGGCGATGTGATCATCATCATAGCCTATGCCTCGATGGAGGAGGAAGAGGCCCGCACGTTCCGCCCCCGCATAATATTCCCCGACACGGCCACAAACCGCCTTGTAAAAGACTGACAGAATCATTAACCGACACCGACATAACGATAATATATGTTTGAAAATCTTAGCGAACGCCTCGAACGAAGTTTCAAGCTCCTCAAAGGCGAGGGCAAAATCACTGAAATAAACATTGCCGAAACGCTCAAGGATGTGCGCCGCGCCCTCCTTGACGCCGACGTGAACTATAAGGTGGCCAAACAGTTCACCGACACTGTGAAGACCAAGGCACTCGGCCGCGATGTGCTCAACGCCCTCAAGCCGCGTGAGCTTATGGTGAAGATTGTCCACGACGAGCTTACCGAGCTTATGGGCGCCGACACCGCCAAGCTCAATCTTTCGGGCAATCCTACGGTGATCCTTATGTCGGGTCTTCAGGGTTCGGGTAAGACGACCTTCTCCGGAAAGATAGCGCGCAAGCTCAAAAGCGAGCAGGGGCGCCGTCCGCTGCTCGTGGCATGCGACGTCTACCGTCCGGCAGCCATTGACCAGCTGAAAGTGATAGCCGGGCAGATCGAGGTGCCCGTCTACACCGAGGAGGGCAATAAGAATCCGGTGGAGATAGCCTTGAACGCTATCCGTTATGCCAAGGCCAACCATCTTGACCTCGTTATCGTCGATACGGCCGGACGTCTTGCCGTCGACGAGGAGATGATGAACGAGATCGAGGCCATCAAGAATGCCGTCAAGCCGCAGGAAACCCTGTTTGTGGTCGACGCCATGACCGGACAGGACGCGGTGAACACAGCCAAGGAGTTCAACGACCGCCTCGATTTCGACGGCGTTGTGCTCACCAAGCTCGACGGCGACACACGCGGCGGTGCCGCGCTGTCGATCCGCACCGTGGTGACCAAGCCCATCAAGTTTGTGGGCACGGGCGAGAAGATGGAGGCTCTCGACCTGTTCCATCCATCGCGTATGGCTGACCGTATTCTCGGCATGGGCGACGTTGTCTCGCTCGTGGAGCGTGTGCAGAACGCCTATAACGAGAAGGAGGCCGAGGCCCTTCAGCGCAAGATCGCCAAGAACCAGTTCAACTTCAACGACTTCCTTGCCCAGATCCACCAGATCAAGAAAATGGGTAACCTCAAGGAGCTCGCCTCCATGATTCCCGGTGTGGGAAAAGCCATAAAGGATGTGGATATCGATGACAACGCATTCAAGAGCGTGGAGGCCATAATAAGCTCTATGACACAGAAGGAGCGTGAGCATCCCGAAATAATCAACGGCAGCCGCCGCCAGAGGATAGCACGCGGCTCAGGCACTACGCTTCAGGAGGTGAACCGCCTGCTGAAACAGTTTGAGGATGCGCGCAAGATGATGAAGGCAGCCGCCACGATGAAGAATCCCATGAAGATGATGCGCGGACTGCGCCGCAGATAACAGGCATATTATCCATTCACACTGATATTTATTGATTATGACACTCATTGACGGGAAAAAGACGGCTGATGACATAAAGCGCGAGATTGCAGCCGAAGTGGAGGCTATGGTGGCCGCAGGGCGGCGCCGTCCACATCTCGCAGCCATACTTGTGGGCCATGACGGCGGATCGGAGACATATGTCGCCTCCAAGGTCAAGGCTTGCGAGCAGTGCGGTTTCACATCATCGCTTCTGCGTTATGAGGCTGATGTTACCGAAGCCGAACTGCTTGCGGCAATCGAACGCCTGAATGCCGATCCGGAAGTCGACGGATTCATAGTGCAGCTGCCCTTGCCGCGCCACATTTCGGAGCAGCGCGTCATAGAGGCCATTGACTACCGTAAGGATGTCGACGGTTTCCATCCCATAAACGTGGGCCGCATGTCGATAGGCCTGCCGGCATTCGTGTCGGCCACCCCCTCCGGCATAATGCAGCTGCTAGCACGCTACGGCATTGACACCAAAGGCAAGCATTGCGTGGTGCTGGGGCGCAGCAACATCGTCGGCAAACCTATGGCCACCCTTATGATGCAGAAATCGCAGCCCGGCAACGCCACTGTGACAGTGTGCCACAGCGCTACCCCCGATATAAAGGAGAAATGCCTTTCGGCTGATATAATAATAGCCGCCCTCGGTCAGCCCGGATTCGTTACCGCCGATATGGTGAAGCCCGGAGCCGTGGTTATCGATGTGGGAACTACCCGTGTGCCTGACGCCACACGCAAGAGCGGTTTCCGTCTTTGCGGCGATGTGGATTTTGAAGCTGTGTCGCCTCTGTGCAGCTTTATTACCCCGGTGCCCGGCGGTGTGGGGCCTATGACGATATGCTCGCTGATGCGCAACACCCTGCTTGCGGCCTCGGGCGCCGTGTATCCGCGATAAAGTTTTTTTGCAATTAGTTTTGCGCATTGAAAAATAATGCCTACCTTTGCAGCACTAAAACCAACAGATGGTGAGCATAGCTCAGTTGGTTAGAGCGTCGGATTGTGGTTCCGAAGGTCGTGGGTTCGACCCCCACTGTTCACCCATTGAGGCGTACCGTTGACGGTGCGCCTCATTTTGTGTATAATAAAATGCTATTATGTGTAAAACAGTATTTGTTACCGGAGGGGCTTCCGGAATAGGTGAGGCCGCCGTGAGGAAGTTCTTGGCTGAGGGCTGGAATGTAGGGTTCATGGACATTGACGGAGAGTCAGGCCGTCGGCTGGCCGGGGAACTGGATGCTTCCTCCCGGTTGGTTTTCACAGAGGGCGACACCCGCAGCCACGATGCGATACGTAAGGCTGTAGACGCCACCGTCAATGCTTTTGGAGCGCTTCACAGCGTGTTTGCAAACGCAGGCATACACCGCAGCAACACGTTGCTCGATATAAGCGACGATGAACTCAGGCAGATGATCGACATAAACATATACGGCAATGTCAACACCCTTCGTGAGGCTGTTCCGCATATCATAAAGTCAGGAGGCGGCTCCGTGGTGATCAATGTGTCGGACCAATGGTTTGTGGGTAAGCCGCACAGCTTCGCCTATGGATTGACAAAGGGTGCCCTCGGGCAGATAACCCGCAGCCTTGCTATAGACCTCGGCCCGGAGGGGATACGTGTGAATGCCGTATGTGCCGGCACCATACGCACTCCGCTTGCCGACAATGCTCTCAGAAATTCCGCCGCGGCAAGCGGCCGGTCGCTTGATGAGTCGTGGGAGGAGGAAAACCGCATATACATGCGCGGACGTGCGGGCGATCCCGCCGAGGTGGCCGAGCTGGTCTATTTCCTCGCTTCGGACAAATCCTCGTTCTGCACAGGGGGCCATTACCTCATTGACGGCGGCCTCGTGGCACAATAAATAAAAATGCAGTGCCGGGATTGTCCGGCACTGCATGGCGGTAAAAAATTCCAAGAGGGTGGTGAGGTGATTTTTTACGTCACTTCACCACTACTTTTGTTACAGTGCCGTCTACCTTCACTATATACAGGCCGGCCGGCACATTGAGCGTAGGATAACGCCGTCCGCTGATGTCGTAGACTTCAGCCGATGTGTAATCCCCGGTTATCACTATTTGTCCTTCGGAGCCGCTTACATTGAAATCTGTGCGGCCATCGGTTGTTATATTGTCTATTCCGGCGAGGTTGGTGGTTCCCACCACTACATAAGAGCTTGCCGGCATGGTGCACGATATGGTGCCTGAGCCTGTGATCACCGGATTGGTGAAATTCTCGCTCGTGGAGAGCACCTGATAGTTTGCTCCGCTGATTTTCTTTGCTTCCACTGTAACGGTGGCATCGGCGTTGCGCGACGGATTGACGAGCAGAATCATTTCACGGTCGCCACGGGTCATGCGTATGTGGCGGTTCGAAGATACGTTGGATGCTATGTTCACATCGGCATCCTCGCGGAACAGATCGGAGTTGTTGCGGCGTGCCCATATCAGTGTGCGGTAGCTTTCGAGCAACCCTTTGTAAGTGTCGTTGTCGACGCGGCTCCAAAGCACTTTCTTGGGATCGGTGTTGTTGCCTCCGTTTTTCTTGGTGGATTCATCGGCTCCGAGTTCGCCGAACTGCCATATCATGGGTATTGACCCCGGTGTCATGAGCAGGTGGGCTGCCACACCGGCAAGACGGCTCATTGCAGCCTGTTTGTCATTCTTTATTTCAGTGTAGGTGGTGCTTTTCTGGGTGTAAGCTATGCGCTCCTCGTCGTGGCTCTCGGCATAAGTGATGTTCGAACCCCACTGACGTTTGCACTGCACCGATGAGAAGTTCTTGAGGCTCGAGGCATAGCCCTTGGCATAATTGCCTGAATTGCCGTTCTGGTTGCTCCAGTTGAGTTGTCCGTCGGCAGCCATCTCGTTCTCCTCTTTTTCTCCGGCCAAGTGTTCGTTGATATGCAGGGCGGCGGGATTCACAGCCTTGATATGGTTGTGGAGGCGCTTCATGTTGGCCACACGTGATGCATTGTAGGCCTCTGTGCCGCTGCGGTAGCTGTCGTTGTCGCCGAGTCCCTTTACAAGGTCAAAGCGGAATCCGTCAACCTTATACGCGGTCATCCAGTAGGTTATGGCATCCTCCCATTGCTTCTGCACCAGAGGATTGTCCTGAATCCAGTCGTTGAGCACACTGTAGTCGTGCGGGGCATTGGCGTTGTAGAACGGATTGGACTCCCGCGGATACATCTGATACCAGGGATGGAGGCCGTCACTCTGGTTGAACACAATGTCGAGCAACACTGCTATGCCGTTCTCATGGCATATATCGATGAAGCGCTTGAGGTCGTCGGGCGATCCGTAAGCTTTGTCAAGGGCCATGTAGAAATTGGTGTTGTAGCCCCATGAGTTGTTGCCGTTGAATTCCATGACAGGCATAAGCTCCACGGCATTTATGCCAAGCTCCACGAGATACGGTATGCGCTCTATGGCCATGTTGATGGTGCCGTCGGCTGTGCGGTCGCGGCCGGTGAAGTCGCGCAGCAGCATTTCATATATCACGAGGCTCTCCTTGGCGGGAATCTTGAAATCGGTCACATTCCAGTCATATACATCCTGATTGCCGTGATATACGGCCAGCATGATGTTGTTGAAGCGGTCGTAGGGATATGCCGGGCGCTCGGGGAATACATCGGCCTTCAGATAGCGGTCCTGATAGGGATCGAGCACAAGATGAGCATAGGGGTCGCCTACACTTGTGGTGGCGTCCACAAGATAGTAATAGGGATATGATTTGTCAGGGTCAAGTCCGCTGACACGTATCCAGAAATAACGCTGGCCCTCGTAATCCTGATAGCTCATGATGTTGCGGTCGAGCTTCTCGTAGTTGTCCCATGAGGGCACTATCATCACACTGGATTTTTCGGGGGCTGCGAGGCAGAAAATTACGTCACCTCCGGGCTGCGCCACCGCGCCCATGCAGGGGGTGCCGCCGGGATAGTCGGCTTGTGGCGAGGGGGTGGGATAGAGGAAATCAAACGATTGCTCGCGGGTAACCGTGCCGTCAGTGGCCACAGCCTTTACTTTCCATGACTTGCCGGGTTCGGTGAATGAATATTCTTTTTCAAGGAGCGCCGATGAGGTTGCCGAGGCAATCTCCACATCATCCACCAGCAGCCGGAGCTGTGAGGGGGCTGTGGCGTTGACGGTGAATTTCACCGTTGTGGGTTTTGTGACCACGGTGGATGAGGCATTGTGCGAGAATGCTATCTGGTAGCCGTCCTCGGCAACGTCGATGAAGCAGTCGGCGGTCTGTTTGCTCCCTGCTGCGTTGCGTGCGAGCACACACACTTTTGTTATCCTTTCGGCCGGATCGGTGAGGCCGAAATATGTGCGGAGGTCGCCTATGGAGAGATCCCATGTGTCGGCCGAGCGCCATACGAGTTTGTTTGCATCGGTGTTGGCCTTGGCATCGGAGGCATTTGCAGGCCAGTCGGTCTTTACATGGCTCCAGGTTGAAGGGCTTTTTGTGGTATATACGCCTATGTGCACATACAGCGGTGTGGTGGCTGCCGTGCCTTTGAGGTTGGTGGCTCCGTTTGTGTCAGGTGCATCGGCATGGAATGTGATCACCACATTCTCGCTTTGCTGCTGGAGCACAGGGTGATTGGATGTGAATACCTGGCCTATGACAAAATTCCAGCCAAGCAGAATCATCAGGGCCAATGACGTAAGTTTCTTCATCAGGTCAAATGGTTTGTTGGTTTAAGGTGTGAAAAGAATTGGTTTTTCCCGACAAAGATACTGCAATTATTTTAAACATCTGCCAAATAGCATGTTAATATTTGCGACGGATACGCGACAGATGCTGCTGTGTGATCCCGAGATAGGATGCGATCATTTTCAACGGCACATGTTTTATTATGTCGGGGCGTGCTTTGAGCAGCCGGTTGTAGCGCGACAGTGCATCTCCCTGCACTATCGATGATTTAAGATCGTAGGTATAAAGCTGATACTGGGCCACGCTCAGAACCCAAAGCGCAAACTCTTTGTGGGCTTCAAGCATACGGTGGCAAGTGTCGGCCTGTATTCTGAGCACCTCGCATTTGCAGCATGCGGAGATCCGGATGCATGAGGGTAAATTTAGAAGATAGGAATTGTAGCATAGGAATATCGTTCCGGGCAATGCGAAACTCTGGGTTATTTCCTGCTCGTCGTGGACCACTGATTTCTGCAAGGCTCCCTTTTTCAATACATATATGTGCGGATTTATTTCCCCTATTTCTATCACGGGGTCATATACGTTGAAAAACAATGGTTCCCCGTGACTTAGAAATTCATTCACGATTTCGATAGGAGGAAAGTACAACGACTGGTTCCTTAGAAGGTCCGTAAGCTTATCCATGGCATTTGATGAGGTGTGCTTATTTCTATATAAACATAATTATAATTGCAAATGTAATAAAATGCCGTTTAATGTCAGTGATTAATTTTCTAAACAGAATGAATTGCCGGAATTCTGACAGGCGGAGGCTGCGTCACAGTAACGGGCGCAGCCTCCGGGTAAAGGATATCAGTTAAATGTTATTTCACTGTCAGCTTGGCAGTTGAGGTGCCGGCTCTGACTATATATATTCCGGCATTGACCGGCATGTGCAGGTCCTGTCCGGGGGTTCCCTGATAGATGACTATGCCTGACGGGGTGACGATTTCCACATCAGCGCCTCCGGGATTGCTTACCACTATCTCGCCTTTGCGGGCATAGATGTTTACGGACGTATTGTCATTTATGGAAATGCCCGATATCGGGGTGGCGATGTTCGAAGCGCCTGATTCACCCTTGTCATATACACAGGTCACAGTGTATCTACGGCTTGTCTCAGCGCCCGGGTTGTGACTGTAGTACAGGCCGTCGACGGGTGAGTCGTTTACTTTCGTTCCGTCGAGATAGACATTGTAGCCTATTATTTCAAGTGCCTCCGGTTCGGCTGCGGGAATGAACGATATGTCATCCACCATCAGCATGAAGCCGTTTTCGGTAATGTTGCGGATAGCGAAATGCCTGGAGCCTTCCGGCAGGGTTACCGAGAATTCGGTCCATGCGGTGGTAAGGCTGTTGAACTCTGCTATCTTTTCAAAATCATCGGTGGCAGTGCCGGAGTCCGATGCGAGCACTTCGATGTTCTCGCAATAGGAGGCATGGTAGCTCTTGGCGAAGAATGTTATGGTCTGTTCACCTCCGTATAATTCGGGCGATATCAACCAGTCGTCCACCTGTGAGCAATCCTTCAGATACATGGAGGCCGCATATTTTGTTCCGGAATGAGCGGCGAGTTTGCCTTCTTCGCCTCCGCCGGCTACATCAAGGGTAAAGAATGCGGCCGGTCCTACACCGTCGGGTATTCCGGGTATGTCAAGCCCTGATCCGAGAGTGCCTATTATGCCCTCGTCAACATCTGTTGAGGTCCAGTCGCCTATGTTGTCGGTCAGGAATCCGTCATAGCTTTCGAAATCATCGGCTTTGACCGCCGGAAGAGCCGTGGTTATGTCCGGTTCGTTCCATGACAGGTTTACATCCCCGCCTGTTGTGCTGTATGCAAGCGAGGTAGGAACAGGCAGATAGTTTTTGCGGAGAGTCACGCTTACGGCATTGGAAGTGTCGTTGTCGGGATTCTCGTCGATCGGATATACAATCTTGGCTGTATATTCCACCGTCTCATTGTGCATGGGCGAGTGCGACATGTCGAATTCTATGTCGCATTTGGCATTCGCCTTGAGTTCTGGGCCTTGCCGGGATGCTATCTGGCTGCCGTCGGCATAGAGTTCCACACTCCAGCCTTCAGCCGGCTCTGCACCGATGTTCTCTACATTCACATTCACTGTGAACGATTCGTTCTGTGCCACAAATGCCGGTGCGCTGAGCAAGCGCAGGTCAAGATCCTGAGTGTAGAGTTCATGTATGCGGATATCATCGAGAATCGTACATGTGAAGTTCTCCTCCACGGCTGTGAATTCCACGCATATCACCTTTCCGGCGTATGCTTTGAGCATGAGCATACCTTTTATCCACTCGTTTCCTTCCGAGTCCGGATCAATGTTGTTGACTAAATAGAGATTGACAGGCTTGAAGCCGGTTCCGTCGTCTATTTTCACTTCTATGGTGTTGCGGCTGGTATCACCGTTGGCGTTTTGATTGAATGCGCGGAAAGTAAGTACGGGCGACTCCGAGTTGCGGAGATCGATCTTTCCGGAATAGATGGAGGCTGAGCTTCCCTGTGTGACTCCTATCATGGTGGCAAAGCCGTTGTCGTGGTCCGATGCCGAAAGCCCTGACATGTCGCAGTCGGTCATTATTTCCCATTTCCCGCCCATGTCGCCTTGTGCCAGGCCGCAGATGTTGCTTACACGGCCGTTGGCGAACGATTCGGCGTAGGGTATGGGATAAGGTGTGCCCACGGGTATCATAGCCGTGCGGCTGGATGTTATCGAGCGGCCTGCCGTGGTGATTGCATATACCATATATTCACCCCACACCTGTGTGCCGGGTTGTGTGCCGGTAAATGTTGCGGAGGTTCCCGTAACGTTGTCGGCCATTAGTTCGCCGGTGCCCGCGTCATATACCTGATAGGTGACAAGGGCCGGATTCAGTGTATTGCCGTCCTGGTCGGTGGTCACAGGGTCCCAGGTTACGGTGACAATACCCTCCTCTATTTCCGTTACTGATGCGCCGGTAGGGATTGCCGGAATGCCTACCCCCACGAACACTTTGACCGAAGAAGCAATGCCGTCGCCTTCGTCGTTGGTGGCCAGAACGGTATATGTGTGGTTGCCTGTGGGGATATCTGTGTCCTCGAATGTGATCTCAGAGGTTTGCTGAGGTCCGTCGGATATTATCTCGCCGTCGCGCATTATCTTCACCGAGTTTATGCCGCTGAGCGGATTTCCCTCGGCTGTGAGAGTGGGAAGCGTGAACGTAATGGTGCAGTTTGAGGCGCCGGAGTAATCGGGCGTTGCCGTAAGTCCGCTCACCGCAGCCGGTACAGCAGCGCTTGTGCCTGCTCCAATGCGGATATTGTCGGCGAAGATATAGAAACAGTGCTCGTCCGACATGGCATGTATTCCGAGCCAGTGAGCTCCTGTTTGCTTAGGTATTATGTAACCTGTATAGGTTTCAGTCCGGTTTGGAAGTATTGTGGGTGCCACTACGGTTAGGTCCATCGCTTCGACCGTGTTGTTGCGCCCGGCTTTTATCTCGAAAATCTCGTCATAGCCTATGTTGCCTTCCATATCCACCTGCACGGGATACATTTTGCCTTTCTCCATGCGGTAACCTGGAGTTATCAGCCAGTCATCCATGGGATAATTGGTGGTTCCGGTCACCTGGATTCTCATGCGTCCGCGGAAATATTGCCAAGTGAACGGATCCTCGTTGGCGTTTATGATGGTGAATTCATCCACTGCCGCGGCTGTGTTGAACTCCTGTTCATATGGCGGCACAGGGTAGCCGATTGTGATGGTGTTGGTCAGCGACTCTTCTGATTTCAGGCTTTCGTCGTTGGTGTAGAATGCTTCTATGGCATACGTGTAGTTTATATCGTCGGTGGGTATACCGATATTGTCCTTGGCATAGGTGCGGTTGATCCATTCGCCGATAAGGCGCCGGTTGTCCCCGTCGATGCGCCACACATTGTAGCGGAGTTTTGAGGCGTTGAAATAACCTCCGTCGGAGGTGCCTGTCACAGCATCCCATGTCACGGTCACTACGCCCTCCTCCAGAACCGCTTTTGCATTCTGTGGTGCAGAGGGTGTGCCTGTGCCGGCGAAAACTGATGTTTCGGAAGCCTCGGAACTGCCTGCATCGGTTGTGAGAGTCACGGTGAACATCTTATTCCCGCGGGCTTCCATAGTTACCGGCACTGTTACGTGGGCGCCATAGGTGGCTGTCCCGCCGGTATAATGGGTGCCGTTGATGCTCAGATCCCAGGTTATATCGCCCTGCCCGGTTTCGCCTGTCGAGGTTGTGGTGGGAATGTCGAATGTTACTTCGCCTGTCAGCGCCCCTTCGGGGAACGATGCGGTGAGATTGACCGCAGCTGAAGGTATTCCTGCGGGAGGCGTCGGAGTGGAAGCCGGTATGTAAAGATATGTCACCTGGGGATTGTTCTCCCAATCGGCCATTAATGTTGCCTGCCCGGTGGTCAGGTTTATTTCATAGAGCTTGACATCGCTGTAGGTCTGGGTGTGTGAATAGTACATCTTTCCGGTGGCTTTGTCAATTACGGCAGCTGACTGCAACGAGGTGGTCAGGCCGGTGTTGCCGATCTCGGTGGGGTTGCCGGTGGGTTTGTCCACTTTCAGGAGCATGCCTGAGGTCGCGTCGATTGCATAGATTTCTCCGGCGGCGTTTATTGCCATTGCGCTCCAGCGTCCGGAAGCGTCGGCTATCGGTGTTACCGTCGGCATGTAGGTTGCATCGGGAGACGATGGAAGGTCGATGGTTCCGAATGAGAATGTTGACGAGGATGTGAAGAAACATCCGTAGGTGGTTCCGGTGGCTTCGTCACGTACCATGGCCGATGCTGTGCGGTTTTTGCCTAAGTCGGCTGTCGTTATGGGCTTTCTTTCGAAAGTGGTGAAGTCGAACGCCTCGATTATGTAGTTTGAGAACCAGGGCGTTTCGTTGGCATAGAATGTGTAGAGGGTGTTGTCCACCACAACGGCTCCTAAATCCGACGACATGCTGGATTGCGCTGTGGAGATTTTGTTGAAAGTGCCTGAGGCGTCAGCGGCGAGTTCGTAGACCCCGGATCCCTGATACCACTGCGCCGACGGGTTTGTCCGGACAATTGTGCCGCATAGTTTCGGTGTGGCGTGTGACACCGCCGACCCTAACAGCAACGCAGCTGCGAGAAGTAATGTTGGTTTACACATAAATAATCATAGGGACCTCCTTCGTTTAACGAATCGGGACGATGGGGAAGTCCGCTAACCATCCTCCGCGCCGTGATTGTTTGCTGCCGGCAGTCCTGTGAAAAATGTATTCGCCCGACAGTTGTATCGCAAAGGTTGAAAAAATTATTAACTTTCCCAATAATAATATGGAAACCATATCTATTTTTTAGCATAGGTTAAGTGTGATATAGGCCGAAGAGTGCCTAAATGTCGCGGAGCACATCCTCAAGCATTACATCCGGATCAAGTTGCATTTTTCGGCGCAGGCGGTAGCGGGTGGTATTGACGGATTCTGGCAATACGGAGAGCATCGATGCTATCTGCTTTGTGGAGAAGCCGAGTTTTATGTAGGCGCACAGCTTCAGATCTTTATTCGTGAGCAGCGGATATTTTTCTTTGAGCGTAGAGAAAAACCGGGGATTGACCTGCTCGAAGTGGAGTGTGAAGTCTTCCCAGTCACGGTCGCCGTTGAGGTGTTCACGTATCTTTTTTTCGAGTATTTTGGCCTGGTTGCGGGGTAACGAACCTGACTCGGTGAATTCGTTGATGCGGATCAGAAGATCCTGAAGCATTGACGTTTTGTTGAGCTGAAGGAGCGCTTTTGACGCAAGTGCCCGCTCCTGGGTGTCGATGGTGTTCTGGTTGTGTTCGTTTTGCAGCTGTTCGTGGCGCAGTTTCATGGCAAGGCGTTCGTTTTCCGACTCCCTGAGCTTTTTCTCTGAAGCGGCCTTGCGGCGCTGGTATATCCACACTAACGCTCCGAACATAATGACGCTTGCACTCAGTATTATTATAATAAGACTTTTGCGCCGTTCCAGCGATGCGCGCAGTTCGGCTTGTGTCATGTCGGCTTTAAGATGCGATATGTCTATCTGGGCTTTCATCCGGCTTATTGTGGCGAGGCTTTCTATATGGCTGAAAGTGTCCTGTGCGGCAACGAGCCTGCGCATGTATGCCAACGCGCTGTCAGGGGTACCCGTTTGTTCGTAGATGTCGACTATACCTCTAAGCGGAACTATGAAATCCGGATCGTTACGTTCCGAAAAGTATCGGAACACCCGTTTCTGTATATCCAATGATCGTCCGATGTCCCCCTGCCGGTAATATATTCCGCTGAGATTTTGGAGAGTCTTTATTTTCAGGTTCTCGTTGCCTGATAGTTCGGCCTCTCTGTTGGCGTCAAACGCATATTTGTCCTCGGTGGTGAAATGATAGAGCGACATGAGTATGTTGCAGTACAGATTATGGTCAGCCCTCACTGTAGTGTCCTGAGCCATCAGTTTAAGCCGGTTGATGGTTTCTGATTTCTTTCCAAGGGCTGACAGGGTGTTGCAGATGTTCAGTTCGTTTCGCAGACTGTCGGCACGACTTTCCGTGCCGGAAAAATTTTCCCGTGCCTTGATGTAGTGGCGCATGGCTTCATCCTCATCACCTATGAAATGGAACAGCAACCCCTGAGTGGCAAGCACAATGGCTTCCTCCCGTTGAAAACCATGTTTTTTTACATGGTCAAGAAGTTTATTGCCGAGCCGATAAGATTCGGTATAGTCTTTTTCCTCATAAAGCAGGCGTTTCAGACGCCCGTAGTTTTCGTCAAACCATTCTTTCGGATTCGCAGTGGAATCCGGTGCAATAGTCTCGGATGCTGTTGCGGCGAGAATGGATAGTGCGTTGAAAATCAGAACTATCATAATCTGTTGTACAGTGGATTTTCTCATTGTGTCTATAATTTGTCTATATCATAATTTTAAGATATAGAGAATAAAACAGTTATTTTGCAAAACGACAATTGCAAAAGTACGATTAATATTTTAGTTTTACCATAATATTTTACAAGTGTCTATGAAAAGGTTAAAATTAACATTTATCGGATGTCTATTGGTCAGTCTATTCATGGCCGCGGCATCTACCGGTCTGCTGGATTCGGGTGGAACGAATCCGGCGTCAATTTACAGAGCCAGAACTAATGCTTCCGGGCATAAGCCTGTGTCAAAAGCTCCTCTGTTTGCCCAGAGTGAGGAAACTCAGCTGTATGGAACTATGGTATGGAAGGACGCTTGGACCAATATGGACGAACGCCCTTATGGTGTTTACGGTTTCTCGTCAGCCGACATTAATCCGGCAATGTGCTTCTCCACCGTGTCGGATGCGCTGACTGGGGTGGAGATCGACGGACATTATTATATAGTGTCACGTCTCATGGATCAGAATTCAGTGCTGTATGAAATAACCATAAACTGCTATGACACGGCTACCGGTAACCTTCTCAGTGAGATAAATATTGATGAACCCCGGTATTCCAAACTGCCGCTGGCACTCACCTATGATGAATCCACCGGCCTTACATATGCGCTGACTTATTCGGATGACAATGCCAATCATGTGCTTGCCACTATTGACCTTTCCACTGGAGTCATGTTGCCGGTGGGAGTTATCGGTGCGGTAAATGATATGCCCTCATTCCTGACCTTTGCAATGGCGCAGGGTATGATATATGCTGTAGCTTCGGACGGCAATCTGTATTCTGTCAATCCGGTTACCGCAGAAGTTAGCGAAATAGGCTCCACAGGCCTTAGTCCTATGTATATCCAGAGTGCTGTGTACGACAACGCATCCGCCACTATGTGGTGGGCTGCCGCATTGGCCAACGGTGAAGGGCGGCTGTGTAAACTCGACCTTACCACCGGCGCGGCTACCACTGTAGGTATATTTCCCGACAATGAGGAGTTTGTGGGCCTGTATGTGAAATCGTCAGCATCCGATCCTTCGGCTCCTGCCAAGGTGTCGGGACTTACGTTTGAGCCATCTGCCCCCGGCGCACTTTCAGGAACGCTTTCGTTCACTATGCCGTCCGTGACCAACGGAGGTGCCGCATTGAGCGGCACTCTGGATGCGTCGGTGGTTGTGGGGGATGACTCGGCAGCCACCCTCCATGGTGCTCCCGGAGCATTGGTTGAAACTCCGATTACGCTTGAGGAAGGGATGAATACCGTATCTGTGACCGTATCGTCGGGCGGCATGGCCTCATCCCCCGCAGTGCGCACATTTTATGCCGGCAAGGATGCACCGGCGGCAGTGACTGATCTGCAGTTTGAGGTTTCGGGTGATAATGCCGTGCTTACATGGAACGCCCCGGCTGGAGGACAGCATGGCGGATGGTGCCCCATTGATGAGGTCAGTTACCGTATAGTCCGCAGTGACGGAACGGTTTCGGCCGCCTCATATTCCGGAACTGAGTTTACCGAAACGTTGCCGCAGCTGATAGGTGATTATTCTTACACCGTCACTCCTTTTATTCCCGGTGGAGCCGAAGGGTTGCCGTTGACCTCCAATTCATTGAGGGTAGGCAGTTACTATGATGTGCCTGTGATTTTCGATTTCAATTACGACAGTGTATTCAATTCCGATTTCATAATCCATGACCATAACGAGGATGGTATGACATGGATGTATAACCACACATGGGATGATAAAGTGGCCAACGCATGTTATCCTGCCAGCTGGTCCAACGGTGCCGACGATTATCTTGTTCTGTCCGGTGTGAGGCTGAAAGGCGCAACGGTTTACCGTCTCTCGTTTGATAATTCTTCGGCTTACGAGGGTGTGGTTGAAAAGCTGAAAGTGTTGCTTGGCAAGGGTGTGGAAGTGGAAGACCTTACAATAGAGATTGCCGATTTCCCCAATATAATCGCAATGCCTTCCACACATCAGGAAATATTATTCACAGTGCCTGACGATGGCGTGTATTATCCTGCTTTCTACATTTATTCCGATGCGGCTCAGAGCTATTTTTCCATTGACGATGTGAGGATAGAGGAACTTGGCTCGGCAATGGCACCCGGGGCTGCGTCCATAACATTGGCTTATTCAGGTGACGGAATTACGGACAAGGTGGATGTCACTGTAACAGCGCCGGTGAAGACCCTCGGCGACAGCCAGCTCGGTGAGATAACCGCCATCAACCTGTTCCGTGGCGATACTAACTTGCCGGTGTATACCTTTACTTCTCCCGCTCCCGGCTCCACACTCACATGGACTGATGAGACTCCTGGCAACGGTCCGGTGAAATACCGCGCTGAGGCCCGTAACACCTATGGTCTCGGAGGTGTGTCCGAAGCCGAATTGTTTGTAGGCGGCTGGGAACCTCCGTTCGGCGTTACTTTTGAATCACCGGAGGAATTCAGCTATTTCACCGTGTTGAATCTTAATGGCGATGACAAGACGTGGACGCTTGAGAACGGCACGGCAATGTATAGCTACAGCCTGTTTGAAACAGCCGACGATTGGCTTTTGTCGCCTAACATCCGTTTGCGTTCCGACCGTGTGTATGAGGTTGTGACCACAGCCCGTACCGGTATGCATAAAGAGAATCTGGCCATAACCTGCGGCCAGGGCACTGATCCTGCCGCTCAGAATACACTTCTTGATCTTCAGGGATTTTGTTCGGAGCAACCTGTGCTCCTGTCGTCATGGCTTAAAGTGCCGTCAGCGGGCTTATATAATATAGGGTTCCATGCCTATTCGCCCAAGAATGCCCTGTATATCTATCTTGACAGATTGGAGGTCAGGGATGTGGCCTCAATTGATGCTCCTGATGAAGTTTCGGATCTGTCGGTTTCCGGGGCTGCTGACGGATCTCTCGCGGCTGTTGTGCGTTTCAACGCTCCTGCGGTGACATGTGGAGGCGAAACCCTCACCTCGCTGCAGTCCGTTGAGATCTACCGTGGCGATTCGGCCGAACCGGCAAAAGTGTTCTCCAATCCTGCTGCGGGTGCCCCGCTCGAATGGACCGATAGCGAGGCCCGGCAGGGAATGGCCGAATACCGTGTATGCGCAGTCAATGCCGCAGGACGCGGCCTCGTAAGCAAAGCCTCCTCGTTTGTAGGCCATGATGCTCCGGCAGCGGTCAATTCGCTGCGAGCCAAAGGTGATGCGGACAACGCCAATGCCGTGATCACATGGGAAGCTCCTTCCGCAGGGCGAAACGGCGGTTATGTGGATCCCTCCACCCTTACCTACACGGTGTCACGCACCTATAATTGGGAAACTACCGTAATCGCCTCGGGCTTGCGTGAGCTCACGTTCACCGATAATGTCGGGGCTGAGGGCAAACAGTCGGCAAGAACTTATACCGTGCTTCCGCTCAGCGACGGAGGCGAGGGCCTGCAGGCCGATGTGGCTGTGGCGCTCGGCACCCTCCGCGGTTTCCCGCTTGTGGAAAATTTCGCCTCATATATTGAAGATGAGTGGACCAATGTGATCAGCACTAACTATAATGCGAGCTGGATGGTATCCCCCGAACAGAACGGGGTGACCTCGGTCGACTCTGAAACAGGATTTGTGCAATTCGTGAAATGGAACGATGCCGAGGATCTGTCGGCAGGTGTGCTCGCCACTCCCAAGCTATCGATGGCGGCTGCTTCGCGGCCTTATCTCACAATGTGGATCCGGCATGACCCCGCAGCCGATGCGCGTGCTCATGTAAGGGTTGGCTACCGTGTCAACGACAATGATATGATAGAACTTGCCGACCTGTATGTCAATGCCGGTGCGGAAGGCTGGACTCAATACTCATGGCCGTTGGCTGTCACAGCTTCTGATTTCGTATCGGCTGAATTCCATGCCGAGAATTATGACCAGAACACCCGTATATTCATGGATAATATCGCTATAGACGATGTCTATGACCATAATCTTGCGCTTGACGCTCTCACCGGTCCTACTGTGATTGACGCCTCCGGCGCCACATACACGGCTATGGTTCGCAACAAGGGTCTCCTGGTTTCTGGCGACTATGATGTGACGCTGCTGTGCAATGGCGAGCCGGTTGAGACAAAACATGCCTCGGCGCTTGAACCGCGCGCAACTGAAAGCTTCGAATTCGTGATCGGTACACCTGCTGCCCCCGACGGAGGCACCGAACGGGTGTATCAGGCCCGGGTGGACTATCAGCCAGACATGAAGGTTTCCGACAATCTCAGTGATGAGCTTAAAGCCACTGTGCTGGCAAGCACATATCCAGCTGTGGCTGACCTTTCGGCCTCTGTGGCCGACGGCGAGGTGACCATGACTTGGGGTGAACCTTCCGTAAGATGGTCGCCGGCGGTTACCGACAGCTTTGAGGATTACGAACCGTTCGCCATCTCTGACCTTGGCCCGTGGACTCTCTACGATGGTGACGGCCAGATGACCTACGGCATAAAGTATGGCCTCACTTTCCCTGACTGGTACACTCCGAAGGCATGGCAGGTGTGGGATCCGATGCGTGCCAACCTCCTCGGCGAGGATGTGGCCCCGCGAACAGGCTACATGTGCCTGATGAGCATGGGCAGCGACGGACAGATTCCCGGTTCGGACATAAGGGAGGAGCCGAGGAATGACGACTGGCTGATATCCGAGGAAGTGGCCGGCGGATCGATGGTGACCTTCTGGCTCAAGCAGCCGACCAATAATTATGGCGGCAATGAGGCGGTGGAACTGCTCTATTCCGCCACGGGTACCGAGATTTCCGATTTCACCGTGCTTGCCACTATAGAATTAGAGAGCATGGCTGAGTGGTCGCGCCACATCTACACTCTTCCCGCTGACGCCCGCTATTTCGCCATCCGTCACCACCAGTCGTTCTTTGGTCTCTGGATGGACGATATAACCTATTCACCTGTGCGCACTGCCATTGACCTCGGCATTGAGGGCTACAATATCTACCGCGACAATGAACTTATAGGCACATCGCCCACGCCCGCGTTTGTCGATGCTGCCCCGGGGCTCGGAGTGCGCCGCTATGCAGTGGCCACCCGCTTCAATCTCGGCGAAGGCCCGCTGTCGAATGTAGTGGAGGTGGATATTTCAAATTCCGGCGCGGATATGGTCACGGCAACCGGTCTTCCGGTGATCACCACAGCCCCCGGCATGGTGAAAGTGACTTGCCCGACAAGCGCCGAAGTCAGCATCATGACCCCCGACGGACGCACATTGCGCTCGCAGCAGGTTACAGGCCACGCCGCATTCCGGGTTATTCCCGGCATATATGTGGTGAAAGCCGGTTCTGTAGTCCGTAAGGTTCAGGTCAGATAATCCGGTTATGTAATTTCTGACGGGTTTATTGACAGGGAAACCCCGCACCCGGGCCGTGATGGCCTTAAGGTGCGGGGTTCGCTGTATGTATTAAGCTGTTGTTGTTTCAGTATGGGATTATTGCAGCTTGAACTGCACCGGCAAGGCGAATTCCGTGGCTACCGGCTTGCTGTCCATCTGTGCCGGTGTGAAATCCGGCAGCAGCGACACCACTCTTACTGCTTCGGCGTCGAGCAGCGGATCCACGCTGCGCACCACTTTCACATCGCTGACCTTTCCCGTTGCGCTTATGCTGAACTTTACCACCACACGGCCTTCTATTTTCTTTTTTTGGGCCTCGACGGGATATTTCATATTCTGGGCAACGAACCGGTAGATTGCCGTTTCGCCGCCGGGGAATGTGGCCATTGTCACTTTCGATTTGCCGCCTTTGTCACCATCCTCCTTGGTAGTTGCATAGATGATGTTTGTGGCCTTGTCTATTTTCATGCCTTTGATTGTGGAGGGATCCATGGCCTGAAGTTCTTCCGAAGTGATCCTCTTGCCGTCAAGATATATTTCGGGATTGCCTTGGATCACATTGGCTGTCGGGGCGGTTTGTCCGGACGGCTGATTTTCCGTACCTTTGCTGACGGAGGCTGATGCTGCCGACTCAAGCGCGGAAGCCACTGCCGGAATGCCGGTTACGGCCAGTCCTAAAGCCAATGCCGGCACTAATGCGGCTGCACGGAGGCGCCGCAGGGCGGAGGGATTTGATTTGTACATCATAGTTACACGTTTTTTAAGTTTACTGTGATTAAGGCTGTTGGCGAGTGACGGGAATCTCGCGCCGACGGCCTTTTTTATTAATAGTATCTGATATTGGCGTATATCCGTGCCTGCTTTTATCACAGCCGAATCGGCCTGATATTCGTGGAGAGTCTTCAGTTCCTCGCGCATCAGCCATGCGGCAGGGTTGTACCATTGGAGGATTATCACCGCCTGTGCGCCCAATAGGTCAATCCAATGGCGGCAGCGCAGGTGACACAGTTCATGGAGCATGATCGGTTCGCCGGAACTCTCGTAGTCGCTGCGGCTCATCACCATGTAGCGGCACCAGCTGAAAGGAACGGTTGAGGTATCGTCGGTCAGCACGAGCGTGTATCCGTTTTCCAACTGTATTTTTGTGCCTCTTCCTATTATGCGCCACAGGCGTACGGCTGCCGCTATGCTCAGGGCACCTGTTATGATCAGGCCTGCAATGTAGACCTGGAGCAGAATGTCCGGAAGTAGCGGTGTAGTCCCTGTGTCGGGAGCTATGTGCTGCGATATGGCGCCCACGGCTATTGTGGCCCCGTCGCCGACAGGATTCAGCGCTTCGGCTATGTTGCCGGCAAACGGCATGGCCAGTGCTGCGGCGTATATGGCATAGATAAACATACGGTTGGCCGAATGCTGCCGTTCGGTGGCGAGCGCCCAGCGGTAGGCTGTCCATAGTGCCAGCAGGCCTATTGACGAGGCAAGCGAATATGAAAACAATGCTCCCATGGCCTACTGTTTTTTAGGGTTGCGCGATTCGATTATGTCTATGATCTCACGCAGCTCCTCAACCGATATTTTCTCTGACTCGGCCAATGCCGACACCACATTCTTATATGAATTGTCGAAATAGTTGCGTATCACCTCGCGCAGCGACCGTTCGCGGAAATCGCTTTTTGGCACACATGCCGTGTAGCGGTGTGAGGCACCTATGGCCTCATGAGTCACATATCCTTTCTCCTCAAGTATCCTCACGGTGGTTGACACGGTGTTGAAATGCGGCTTCGGATCAGGATAGCGGGCCACCATCTCACGCACGAACATGGGGCCTTCGTCCCATAGCATATTCATTATGGCGGCTTCTTTCTCGGTAAGTATCTGTCGTTTTCGTCCGGCTTTCATAACTATAAAATTAGTTCATGTTGCAAATATATAACTGCAAAATTAGTTGTGCAACTATTTTAATAGTTATTAACCTTTGTTATCGGCTATATCCTGTTGGTATTTTCGCGCCGGAATGCTTAACTTTGTGCATGATTGAATTTGACTTGCCTCCTTATGACCTGCCTTTGCGGCGTGATGGCACCACCGGCACCATTCAGGTGTATGACCCCCTGCGGTTGCGGTGGGTGAAGCTTACGCCCGAGGAGGAGGTGCGCCAGCGCTTCACAGCCTTTATGGCCAATCATCTCGGCTATCCTGCGGCGCTGATGGCCAATGAGGTGGGGCTTCGACTCAACTCCATGACCCGCCGTTGCGACACGGTGGTGTATGACCGCTCGCGGCTCCCCGTGCTTATTGTGGAATACAAAGCGCCGTCCGTGGCCATCACCCAACGGGTGTTTGACCAGATAGCCCGCTACAACATTGTCATGCAGGTGCCCTATCTCATTGTAACCAACGGTCTTGCACATTACGCTTTCCGGGTCGACTACCCCCTCCGCCGTTGCCTCCCCCTCTCATCCCTCCCCACCTACCCCCAGCTTTCCACCCCCTGATTGCACATATGGTTGTGCATAGGCTCGAACTGAATGGGGCAGGGGGATGTTGTAGACTGTAAAGTGTGGAATGTAAATGTAAGGAGCGATGAAGATTCTGATAATATTGGCGTGTGTGCTGATTCTGTGTATGTGGCTTGTGAGAATGCGGCGCATGATGCGCAGCCTCGGAGGTCGCAACAAGTTTGCCGAAACCCGTCAGGGCAAACTTTTATGGCGCTTCACGCTCATAGCGGTGGGGGTTATGCTGGTAGCGCTTGCAGCAGCCGGCTTCTGGATCCTCCTGTTCTGATTGGTAAATAAACAACTGACGGAGGGCGGCGTCAATGGGCCGTCCTCCGTCAATATCAAGGTGTCATGAAAATTACACTGTAAGTGGTGCCTGGCTCACGGCCATAGGTGCGGGAGGGGGCACGATGGTTACGAGCGGTTTGGCCTCCCAGCCGAGTGCGCTTGCGCCGAGCACTGCTGCATCGGCCTCTTTAAGCTCGCTGAGCAGTATGCGCACCTTGCCTTTGAATATAGGCATCATGTTCTTTTCCATGGCGTTGCGCAGGGGGCGGAGCAGAAGCTCGCCGCTCTTGGCCAATCCGCCGAACAGGATTATGGCTTCGGGTGATGAGAATACGGTGAAGTCGGCAAACGCCTCGCCGAGCAGGGTGCCTGTATAGTCAAACACATCCTTTGCTAATTTGTCGCCCGAGATAGCGGCGTCATACACATCCTTCGAAGTGATTTCCTCAAGGGGTATGTTGCGGAGCGACGACGGCTCTGTGCGGATTTCGAGGAATTCGCGGGCTGTGCGGGCCACGCCTGTTGCCGAGCAGTAGGCTTCGAGGCAACCAGTGCGTCCGCAGCCGCAGAGGCGTCCGTTGTTGCGCTTCACTATCACATGGCCGAGTTCGCCGGCGAATCCGTCATGGCCGTAGACAAGCTGGCCGTTGATCACTATGCCAGAGCCGACACCGGTGCCGAGGGTTATCATTATGAAGTCCTTGAGACCGCGGGCCGCGCCGTATGTCATCTCGCCGATGGCCGCCGCGTTGGCATCGTTGGTTATGGCCACGGGTACACCGAACTTGTCACTCACGAGCTGGGCCAGAGGTATGGGGGTAGGCCAGGGGAGGTTCACACCGTCCTCTATCACGCCGGTGAAGTAGTTGGCGTTGGGCGCACCGATACCTATGCCGTGGATCTTGCCCACTGCGTCGTTGGCCTCGAGAAGACGCATGGTCTCCGTGTATAGTTCATCGATGTAGTTGCCTATCTCGCTGTGCTTGCGGGTTTTGATGGAACCGCTCGCTATCACGACACCGCGTGCGTCAACAATGCCGAAAACGGTGTTGGTGCCGCCTATGTCAATGCCTAATACATAAGGTTTGCTCATGATGTATAGTATTTAAGTTAAGAAATTATTGCACTGAGATTGCTATATTGCCACAAAGTTACACAAAATATTCAAATGCAT
>URII01000029.1 GCA_900547825.1 uncultured Porphyromonadaceae bacterium | reverse complement strand
ACTTTGTAGCGGGAACAGGACTCGAACCTGTGACCTTTGGGTTATGAGCCCAACGAGCTACCACTGCTCCACCCCGCGATGTTTTGTGAGTGCAAAGGTAGGCAGTTTATCCCAATCATCCAAATAAAGCGCCAATATTTATAGTTAATTTTTATTAAGCGCTGTTTCCATCCCAATTAGCCGCCCTTTCACCGGAAATAAACCGATAATTTCATTAACTTTGCGATATTGTTAACATTGCATTGACTTACAACCGATACACTGACCTAAACATAACAAACATAGAAATGAAACGAGCCATTATCCTCACTTCAATCATGACAGCCTCAGCAGCGGGTGCCATAGCTCAGAATGCACCTCTCACCTATCCGCCGGCACCAAAAGAAACAGTGTCGGACAAATATTTCCATATCACGGCACAGGATCCCTACCGTGCGTTGGAGAATGACACTTCAGCCGTGACCTTAGCCTGGGTAAAGGCCGAGAACGAAGTGACACGCCGTTATATCGACGCCATCCCCTACCGGCAGAAGATATACGACCGCCTGAAAGATCTCTACAATTATAAAAAGACCGGATTGCCATGGAAAGAGAGCGACGGGCGCTATTATTATTTCCAGAACAACGGCCTACAGAACCAGTCAGTGCTTTACCGCAAAAAGAATCTGGCCGACAGTGATGCGGAAGTGTTTCTCGACCCCAACAAACTCAGCGACAACGGCACAGTGGCCCTCAAGGGGGTACACATGTCGCCCGACGGCAAATATACCGCATACATAATATCGCGCAACGGATCCGACTGGGAAGAAATCTACCTCATGGATACCGAAAGCCGGGAACTGCTTCCCGACCATATAGAATGGGCCAAGTTCACCGATGCGCAATGGTGGGGCCCGGGATTTTTCTACAGCGCCTACGACAAACCTGTGCCCGGCAAAGAATTCTCCAACTCCAATGAGGATCACCGCATATATTACCACCGCATAGGCACTCCACAGACAGCCGACTCGCTCGTTTACAGCGATCCGGCCCATCCGCTGCATTTCCACACCGCATTTGTTCCTGAAAAGAGCGACATACTGATGGTGTACGGAGGCGGCGAAGGGTTCGGCAACTCAATAATAATGAAGAATCTCAAGGACGAAAAAGCCGACTGGACTGTGATAGAGCCTACCCAGAACACTCCCCATGCCGTGATCGATGTAATCGACGGCAAAATATACATTCTCACCAGTCTCGACGCTCCGCGCTACCGCCTTATGGTGGCCGATGTGGCAAATCCGGCCCGTGAAAACTGGAAAGAACTGATAGGCCAGGGCGAGGGCGTGCTAACGGCTGCGGCTCCGGTAGGAGGCGACAAGCTGCTTCTAACCGTACAGCAGGATGCGTCCGACCACCTGTATCTCCACGACCTTTCCGGCAAACGCATCGATGAAATCAAACTGCCCGGCTATGGCTCGGGAAGCTCTTCCACATCGAAAAAGAACAACGACATATTCTATGCGTTCACCTCATTCACCTCACCTGCCACGACATACCTCTATGACACAACCACCAAGGACAGCAAAATTGTTGACCGGGCAGTAATCGACGGTTTCAATTTCGATGATTATGTGACCGAACAGGTGTTTGTCGAGGCACGCGACAAGGTGCGGGTACCCATGTTCATAACATATAAGAAAGGTACCCGACGCGACGGCACCAACCCTGTATATCTCTACGGTTACGGAGGCTTCAATGTTTCGCTCCCCCCGAGCTTCAGCCCCCAACGGCTTCTGTGGCTTGAAAACGGAGGCATATATGCACAGGTGAACCTGCGCGGAGGCGGCGAATATGGCGAGGAATGGCACAATGCCGGCACTCAGCTCAACAAAAAGAATGTGTTTAATGATTTCATTGACGCCGCCACATATATGATCAACGAAGGCTGGACCAAACCAGAGCTTATGACTATTGAAGGGGGCAGCAACGGAGGCTTGCTTGTAGGAGCGGTGGCCAACATGCGTCCTGACCTGTTCAAGGTAGCCATACCGCGTGTAGGCGTAATGGACATGATGCGTTACCATCTGTTCACGATAGGATGGAACTGGGCTCCCGACTACGGAACGAGCGCCGACTCCCCCGAAATGGCCGAATACCTGTTCAGCTACTCGCCGCTTCATAATATCAGCAAAGACGGCACACCTTATCCCGCCATCATGGTCACCACCGCCGACCATGACGACCGCGTGGTTCCGGCCCATTCATTCAAATATGCCGCCGCGCTTCAGGCTGCCAACACCGGCAATGCGCCCAAACTAATCCGCATTGACAGCAATGCGGGCCACGGTGGAGGAAAACCGGTTTCAAAAGTAATTGACGAATACACCGATATATATTCATTCATATTCAACAATATCGGCCGCACTCCTGCGATTGATAAATAAGTGACGATCAAAAACATTCCCATATGGCTGGCAAAGTCAGCCATTCCTGCCGCAAAACTGTTCGCCGGCGCCGTGATTGCGGCGTCGGTGAGCGGTTGTTACAGTGCCACCACCACTCCCTCCATATCGGCCGACGATGTGAAACGCGAGCTTTCCGCAACTCCGGCTGCTGAAAACGATCTGATCCACAAAGTTGCACCGGAGCCTCCGGCCACCTGGCAATCCGGCAAAAAATGGTCGGTGACCGACAACAAGCTGCAACTCATAGTCACCCCGGCTTCCAAAGGCACCAGGCTACCCGATATGAAAGGGCGTATGCTTACGCTTGTCGGTATAGACTCAGTACCCACCATAATGGGAGGCCACGAAACGGAGCTGATTCTCGCCCTGGCGCCCGACACACTTGTCAATTACCGCACGTCACTCACCCCCGGCGAATTTTTAAGCCGCCGGAGCATTGACATACCGTTCACTGTCGATATGGGAATAGTGGCGGAAGCCGACAGCATTCTGCGCGGACGCCAATTGTATATAATGACGTCGACATGGCTTGACGAGAACGGTAATTACCGCAAGGCCCGCAAATTTATCCCCGTCACGGCGGACTCCGTAACTGCAGGCGCCACCGACGCTCCTCTACGCGTTTATTTCCATGCCGACACATATAATCTGTCGGGAAATCTGCTTATGGCACTCAGCTCCAATCCCAACCGAATGCGTGTGTTCACAACACTGTTTTCGCTTACCGACCCGCGCCGCTCTCATCCGGCAATACTACCCGAAACATGGGAACTGATAATGCGCGGGGAAGTGGCCCGATACATGACGCGCGACGAATGCCGGCTCGCCCTCGGAACGCCGCGGACAGTCGACCGCCGCGAGATGTTCGGCTACACACGCGAGACATGGTATTACGACAACGGAGTCTATCTTATTTTCGAAGACGGAATTTTAAAACAGTTCAGGACATGAGCCACATCCGACTCACAATACTCGGCTCGGGAACATCCACCGGTGTGCCAGTATCGCTATGCACCTGCCCGGTATGCACCTCGACCGATCCGCACGACAAACGCATGCGGGCCTCAGCATTATTTGAAACCGGCAATACATCCCTGCTGATAGACTGCGGCCCCGACTTACGGATGCAGACCTTGGCATACAACATAAAGCGTATCGATGCGGTGCTGGTGACCCACAGCCACTACGACCATGTGGGCGGGATCGATGACCTCCGGCCCTACTGCTACCGCATGGAAAGCGCCAAAATGCCGGTATATTGCTCGGCCGAGGTGAATCACGACCTCCATGAGCGCATACCTTATTGTTTCAAGGAGATACCGTATCCCGGAGTGCCGGGATTCGACATGCACACCCTCACTCCCGGCTCACCGTTCACCATAGGAGATGTGGAGATAATGCCCATAGAAGTGATGCACGGCAAGTTTCCGATCCTCGGTTACAGGATGGGCAAAGCGGCCTATATAACCGATTGCAAGGCTCTTACCGATGCTTCCGTCAAGCTACTCAAGGGGGTTGACACACTCGTCATCAACGCCCTGCGCATCAAGCCCCACCATTCCCACCAGAGCCTTTCGGAAGCCCTTGCCGTGATAGACAGGATAGAGCCTCGCCGCGCGATACTCACCCATGCGGCCCACACCATAGGGCTGCACAGCGAAGTTAGCGCCATGCTTCCTGAAGGAGTGAAAATGGCCTATGACGGGCAGGTTGTGGATATCGTCTGATTTTAGTAATTTTGCATTTCAAAACCGTATTGACATTTCCTAAGCGAATACTGATATGAAAATAGCCATAGTTGGCGCAAGCGGCGCCGTAGGACAGGAACTTCTCCGGGTACTTGACGAACAGAATTTCCCGGTTGACGAACTCCTCCTTTTCGGATCAAAACGCAGCGCCGGACGCAAATATATGTTCCGGGACAAGGAAATTACTGTAAAGGAACTCACTCACGATCCGTCACAGTTTGAGGACGTGGACTTTGCCTTCACTTCCGCAGGCGCCGGAACCTCACGCGAGTATGCCGATGTGATCACATCCTCCGGAGCTATAATGATAGATAACTCCAGTGCTTTCCGCATGGACAGCGATGTGCCTCTTGTGGTGCCTGAAGTCAACGGTGACGACGCGTTCAACGCCCCGCGCGGCATAATAGCCAACCCCAACTGCACCACCATAATCCTCGTGCTTGCCCTCAAGCCTATCAATGACATCTCACCGATAACCAGTGTGAGGATGGCCACATATCAGGCAGCAAGCGGCGCAGGCGCCGCAGCCATGGATGAGCTTACGGCACAGCACGCGGCCATAGCAAATGGTGAGGATGTCACAGTGGATAAATTCGCCTATCAGCTGGCCTATAATGTGATCCCCCACATCGATGTATTCCTTGACAACGACTACACCAAGGAAGAAATGAAGACCTTCCACGAAACACGGAAAATCATGCATACCCCGGATCTGAACGTCTCCACCACATGCGTCAGAGTGCCCGTGATGCGTGCTCATTCCGAAGCCGTGTGGGTAACCACATCCCAGCCGGTGTCCGTTGCCGACGCCCGTAAAGCATTTGCATCCGCTCCTGGTGTCAAACTGCTTGACGAACCCGCATCGAAAACCTATCCTATGCCCCTGTTCGTGGCCGGAGAGGACGATGTGTATGTGGGACGCATACGCCGCGATGTGGCTGATCCGTCGACTCTCGCATTCTGGATAGTAGGTGACCAGATAAAGAAAGGCGCGGCCCTCAATGCCGTACAGATAGCGCAGTATATAATAGCCCGAAAACATTAACCTCCCAGGACATTCCGCCGATGCCCCTTGTAACCTCGCCGGTAGCCATATTCCTGACGGTACTGCTGATCATTCTGCTGGCACCGCTGCTGCTCAACAGGTTTAAAATCCCGCATATAATAGGTCTTATAGCGGGAGGGGTGATAGTAGGTCCGCATGGACTGAACCTATTGGCCCGTGACGCAGGTTTCGAAGTGTTCGGACAGGTAGGCATACTGTATCTCATGTTCCTTGCGGGCATAGAGATCGACATGTACCACCTCAAGAAAAATCTCAACAAAGGGATGGCTTTCGGGGCGCTCACATTCTTCATTCCCTTGCTTGCCGGCGCATTCGCTGTAAGCCTACTCCTGAAGCTTGACACACTGACGGCAATACTTATGGCATCGATGTTTGCCGCCCATACCCTGATAGGCTACCCGATAATTTCCCGGTTCGGACTGACCAAGACTCCGGCTGTGATAATCGCTGTGGCAGGTACCATAATCACCGTACTCGGTTCCCTGATAGTGCTTGCCGGGGTTGTGGACATTGTCGACAACGGAGAATTCTCATGGTTAATGACATTACGGCTGCTTGGTTACCTGATAGCTTTCTGTGTGATAACAGCAGTACTTTACCCCCGGCTCACACGCTATTTCTTCAAGCGCTACCATGACGATGTGACCCGCTTCATCTATGTGCTTGCCATGATGTTCATTGCAGCCCAAGGTGCTTTGGCGGCAGGGATCGAAGCTGTGTTCGGCGCATTCTTCGCCGGGCTTACCCTCAACCGCTATATCCCTACCCGCTCATCCCTTATGGGCAAGATCGAATTTGCCGGAAATGCCATCTTCATCCCCTACTTCCTGATCGGTGTGGGAATGCTTATCAATGTAGGGAGCATAGCCGCCGGAAGCCATACATTATATATCGCAGCCGTAATGTGCGGTGTGGCCATGCTCACAAAATGGATAGCCGCCTACGCCGCCCAGCGTATCTTCCGGCTGACGGCGCTTGACCGGTCGGTGATGTACCAGCTCTCAAACGCCCATACAGCCGTGGCCCTTGCGGTAGTGATGGTGGGCCTTAAAACCGGACTTTTCGGCGAGGAGATACTTAATGCAACGGTGCTCATGATCCTCGTTACATGCACCGTGTCGTCGCTCGGAACAGGGCGCGCCGCCCGCGGCCTCGTACAACGCAAGGCAGCCGAGACACCGGTAGAGAGCGACACCCGCCATCATGCCTCATCCCACACACTTATATCGGTAGGTTCGCCTGAAAACGCCAAGGCGCTGGTGGATCTTGCCGTGTTAATGCGCAACGAAGGCCCGCGGTCAGGCAAACTGTATGCCCTGCATGTGCGTAACGACAACACACCATCATCACGCGCCATAGGACGTAATTCGCTCGATGTGGCCGAACAGGCAGGGGCAGCCACCGACACCCGGGTCATACCCATAGAGCGCTATGACTACAACTTTGTGACAGGGCTGCTCAACACCATGGAGGAACGTGACATATCCAACCTCTTTATCGGACTACACCGGCGTCAGGGAGTGATCGACACATTCTTCGGATCAAAGATAGAACAGCTGTTGCGCACATCCAACCGTATGGTGGTGATATCACGCTGCTTCATACCGATAAACACCGTGACCCGCATAGTGGTGTCCGTGCCCGACAAAGCCGAATTCGAAACAGGCTTCGTAAGCTGGGTATGCGCCATAGGCAACCTTACGCGCCAGATCGGCTGCCGGGTGATATTCTGCGCGTCCGATGCCACCGGAGTGGCCATCCGTAGCGTCCTCGCCCACAACCGCTACGGCATAAACCGCGAATTCCGGCAAGCCGGGCGATGGGACGATTTCGTGATGCTCGCCAACAAGATCCAGCCCGACGACCTCTTCATAATAGTAGGCTCACGCCGTTCGGCCGTGTCGTTCGAGGCCGACATGGACCAGCTGCCCGAATTCCTGCACAAATATTTTGCAGGCAACAACCTGATAGTGCTCTATCCTGAACAGTTCGGCGCCGATCCCGTGATACCCACAATGGCCGAGACCATGACCACCGACATGCGCTCCGACCCATCGCCGCTGTGGACTCTCGTGCGCCGTGCTGTGCGCGCACTAACACCCCGGCATTCCTCCACACCACGCATTGACCTTTGAACCCGGGGGCCGTCGAGGTTGTTCTCCATAATAGAATCAAACATATTCAAAACTTATTCTATTATGAAAGTAACCTATCTCAGCCATAGCGGGTTTATAGTGACCCTCCCTGACGCATTATTGGTTTTCGACTATCTGAACGATCCGGCCCACGCCCTGCCCAAAGCGCTTGACGCCAACCCTCAGCTTCCGGTAATATTCTTTGTAAGCCACAGCCATAACGACCACTTCAATCCGGGCATATTCGAAATGGCCCAGAACCATAACCGCACATATGTTATATCAAACGATGTCAAGGCCATGCGCATACCCTCAACACTCGCAGTGGCAGGCATGAGCGCAGGCGACCGCGTGGAGGATCTTCCCGGCGGAATAAAGGTAACCGCCTACGGCTCCACCGACAAAGGGGTGTCATTCCTTGTGACCACATCCTCGGGCGAGACAATCTTCCATGCGGGTGATCTGAACCTGTGGCAATGGAAGGAAGAGTCGACACAACGCGAGATAAAAGAAGCCCGCAATGCTTTCGATGTAATCGTGAACCGTATAGCCTCAGAAGTCGATAACATAGATGTGGCCATGTTTCCTGTCGACAACCGTCAGGGCAACGGCTATGCCGAAGGTGCCTCAATATTCCTGTCGAAAATAAAAGTACGGAACTTCTTCCCCATGCACTTCGGCCACGACTATAAGGAGGCGTGCGACTTTGACCTATATGTGCCTGAGAACTCCCCCACACAGCCCCACTGCCTCCACACTCCCGGCAGCTCAGTCACCGTGGAATGACCACCACGTATAACAATAACAGGCGGTATTCACCGCCTGTTATTGTTATATGGTTATGAGTTCGTCCGGTAGAAAATCGCGCGGAGCTGCACGCCCTACCACATCATCCCACCGCATGGGGGATATGCCGTTGCCGGGACGTTTCACCGTTATATTACTCTCTGTGAAAACATCGCCTGCTTTTATGGCACAAGCCGCAACAATACTTTTGCGGGCCACCTCAATGTTCGGACGCTCGGCGTCGGTGACAATCTTATCCGGCGAGCCGAGAGCCTTCTCGACATTTCTCACGGCTCTGACCATGGCCTCCAGTTCAGCAGGATCCAACGAAGCCCTGTGATCAGGCCCCTCCATGGTCTTGTCAAGCGTGAAATGCTTTTCTATTACCTTGGCGCCTAATGCGGCAGCGGCCACAGGCACCTCGATACCCACTGTATGGTCGCTGTAGCCCACGGCACCGCATCCGAGAGCTGCAAGCGCATCCATGGCCCGCAGGTTGACGGCCTCCATTGGTGTAGGATACTGAGTGGTGCAATGCAGCAGAATGATGTCGGAACGCTGCGTCCCGCTCTCACAAAGTGTATCCACAGCCCTTGCCACCTCATCAATTGTCGACATGCCCGTGGAGAGGATGACACGCTCGCCACGCGCCCCTATCTTACGCAGATAAGGCAGATTGGTAATTTCACCCGAAGGGATTTTCCAATAGTCCATGCCTATGGATGCAAGACAATCAACCGACACAAGATCGAAGGGGGTCGACATGAATCCTATGCCGGCCTCACGGCACAATGCAGCAAGCCGGCGGTAGTCGGAAAGCGGGAGATGGATCTTCCGGCACATGTCGAGCTGCGACTCACCGGCGCCGGTGGTCTCTTTCTGATATTCGGCCTTGGGAGCGAATTCGGATATCACGAGTTCAGGCACAGCCGTCTGGAATTTCACATAGTCGGCCCCAGCCTTGGCGGCCACCTCTATCATCCGGCATGCAGTGCTAAAATCGCCGTTATGGTTCACCCCGGCCTCGGCTATTATAATTATGCGGTCAGCAGCCATAACTTCAATCACCGAAAACTACCTCCTGAGGATAGCGCACAATCTCTACACCTGGCTTCACCTCGGCCGGAACCAACAGGTCACGGCGCCCCATAGCCTCCGCTATAATATAACGGTGGATAGGCGCTCCGGCATGGATGGTGCAAACCACCCCGCCGCCAAGCCGGGGGTTGATCTCCATTATCAGCACACGTCCGGTTGACGGCTCGCGCATGAACTGTACGGTGACGGCGCCACGCAGTCCGAGAGCCACGATAGCCTTGCGGGCGGCCTCCTCCATGCGGGGTTCCGAAACGGATACCGTACGCGTGACTTCTCCGCCAGTGACCTCAAGCCTATGGCGTGCCCCGGTGCAAAGCACCTCACCGTCCATTGTAGCATAACAGTCAAGTGTAAACTCCTGCCGGTTTTCGATGTATTCCTGCACGAGATAATTGTCAAGCACACGGGTAAGGCACTGGTACTGGGCCATATTTTCCATCACCACAATGCCCTGAGAGGCAGAGCCGTGGCGGGGCTTGGCGATAAGGGGGAAATGCGGATGCTCGCCCACACGATGGGTACGCGGCACAGGAAGTCCGGCTTCTTCAAATGCCACAGCCGCCGCCGATTTGTCGAACATGCGTTCGGCCACGTCCTCGCTCCCCACAGGGGCCCATACGTCGCCATACATACGGCGGTAAGCGGCCACAATGGCCACGGCATGATCCACAAACGGGATCATCACATTTATTCCATAACGCTCCACCACGGAGTGAAGATCATCGTAAATGTCGGCATCACGCCAGCGTTTGCCTACTATCACCTTGGCCACGCACGCAATGGGAAGACGTTCCACTATCTCATAGCTGTAGAGATTGACGTCAACACCCATCTCCTTGCCGGCGTCGATAAGCATCCTTGCCACCGAAACGCGTTTGGCACCTCCGAGAAACAATATGTTGCAGGTTCGGTTCATCGGTTATATATATTGATTTTATATTTTGCAATATTATCAGGATCAGTGAACCAGTCGATGGTGGCACGCAGGCCTTGTTCCAGCGAATATTCCGGTTTCCATCCTGTCAATGAGCGCATACGCGAGCTGTCGCCGCAAAGGCGGAACACTTCGCTGCCTGAAGGGCGCAGCCGTTCGGGATCCGTGACATAAGTTACATCGGCCTCCATAAGCCGTGCTATCGTTTCAAGCGTTTCACGCATAGTCACCTCAGTGCCCGTGGCTATGTTAAGCTCCTGCCCCTCCACTCCGGAAGCCTCGGCAAGGGCTATGAACCCATCGGCTGTGTCAGCCACAAAATTGAAATCGCGCGTGGGTGTCAGATCCCCCACTTTTATTTCCCGGCATCCGCCTGCTATCTGGGTGATTATTGTAGGAATTATGGCACGTGCACTCTGACGGGGGCCATAGGTATTGAACGGCCGGGCCACGACAACCGGCAGCCCGAATGCGTTGTAAAAACTCATGGCTATGGCGTCAGCCCCTATCTTGGAGGCGGAGTAAGGACTCTGAGGCTGACGCGGATGCGCCTCATCTATAGGCACATAACGTGCCGTGCCGTATACTTCGCTCGTTGATGTGACTATTATACGGCCCACACCGCAGTCGCGTGCAGCCTGACACATATTGAGAGTGCCGCGGATGTTGGTGTCAACATAGCTGTCGGGCGCCACATAACTGAACGGAATGGCTATCAGCGCCGCAAGATGAAACACTGTGTCGACATCGCGGCATATCGAACGGCAGAAATTGGGATCGCGCACATCGCCTGTAACCACTTCCAGATGCGGTGACTCCATGCCTTCAAGCCATCCCCAGTAATTGAACGAATTATACTGGCTCAGCGCTCTTACACGGTAGCCCCGGGCCAACAGGCGCTCAACGAGGTGTGACCCTATAAAGCCGTCGGCTCCGGTCACCAATAAAGTTTTTTCCTTATCTATCCGGTTCATGAGTGGACAAATTTATTTTTCAGAAACAACATGGCGGCGCTCTTTCAGCACCATACAACAGCGGGCAGGGAGGTAGAGTTTAAGCCATTCCACTCCGTGAGGGGCATAAAGCGGATCGCGCAGAGTCATGTGCTCTACTGTCTTGTTGACATTGCCATATCCGCCGAACTCCTCGTCATCGCTCGACAGCACTACATCGTAGACCCCTCCGGGAGCGAGTATGCCGTAATCGGTAAAGGATTTGAACGGATTGAAGTTGAACACGAACACAAGCGGGCCGCGTTTGAACGCAAGCACCTGGTCGTCGTCCTTCTCCCAAAGTTTCTCCACCGGCAACGCCTGGAAATTGTAAACATCGGCTATGAGATGCACCATAGCGTTGTCCCACTCATTGAGGAAACCGTATTTCAGTTTCTCGTCATCCACAAGGCTCCATTGACGACGGGCGTATTTATAGCTCCATCCGTTGCCTTCGCGCGGGAAGTCGATCCATTCGGGATGGCCGAATTCATTGCCCATGAAGTTGAGATAGCCACCGTTGATGGTCGATGCGGTGACAAGGCGTATCATCTTGTGCAGCGCCATGCCGCGCTCCACAACCATGTCGTGGTCGCCGCGCATCATGTGCCAGTACATATGGTCGTCGATAAGGCGGAATATCACCGTCTTGTCACCCACGAGCGCCTGATCATGGCTCTCGACATAGGATATAGTCTTCTCGTCGGCGCGGCGGTTGGTCAGTTCCCAGAATATGGATGTGGGGTGCCAGTCCTCGTCCTTCTTCTCCTTGAGCAGCTTTATCCAGTAGTCGGGCACACCCATGGCCATACGGTAGTCGAAACCTATGCCACCCTCCTTGAAAGGCAAAGCCAGTCCCGGCATTCCGCTCATTTCCTCGGCAATGGTTATGGCCCTCGGATTTATTTCATGTATGAGCTTGTTGGCAAGCGTAAGGTAAGTTATGGCATTGGTGTCCTGACCGCCGTTGTAATAGTCGCCATAGCCTCCGAATGCCTGTCCGAGACCATGGTTGTAATAAAGCATGGAGGTGACGCCGTCGAAACGGAAACCGTCGAACTTATATTCCGTGAGCCAGTATTTGCAGTTGCTCAACAGGAAATGCAACACCGAGTTCTTGCCATAGTCAAAACAGAGCGAATCCCATGCCGGATGCTCGCGCCTGTGGTCGCCGTAGAAATAGAGGTCATAGCTTCCGTCGAAACGTCCGAGGCCCTCCACTTCGTTTTTCACGGCATGTGAATGCACTATATCCATGATCACGGCTATGCCGAGTTCGTGAGCCTTGTCAATAAGCGATTTCAGCTCCTCGGGAGTGCCGAAACGGCTTGAAGCCGCAAAGAAACTCGACACATGATAGCCGAACGAACCGTAGTAGGGATGCTCCTGGATAGCCATTATCTGTATGCAGTTATAGCCGTCGGCAGCTATACGGGGCAGCACATTGTCGCGGAACTCGGTGTAAGTGCCCACGCCCTCCTTGTCCTGCGCCATACCTATGTGGCATTCATAGATCATAAGGGGCTTTGTGTCGGGAGTAAATCGCTTTACAGCCCATTTATAAGGCTTGGGCGGCTCCCACACCTGAGCGGAGAACACTTTGGTGGCCTCATCCTGAACCACACGGGTGGCATAAGCGGGAATGCGCTCACCCTCTCCTCCATTCCAACGCACTATCATCTTGTACAGATCACCGTGATGGATAGCATCGGCAGGGAGCCTGAGTTCCCACACTCCTCCATCCTTACGTTTCAGCCGGTATTTCAAATACTCTTTCCACCGCGAGAAATCGCCTATAAGGGTGATCTCCTTGGCATTGGGCGCCCATTCACGGAACACCCACCCTTTTTCGGTGCGGTGAAGTCCGAAATAATTATGTGCGTTGGCAAACGCATCAAGCGATCCGGCCTCGGATGTAAGTTCTTTCTCTTTGTTTACAGCATCGTTGTGACGACCGTTAATGGCATCGGCATAAGGCTCAAGCCACGGGTCGTTCTTTATAATAGCAAGCGGTTTCATCGCAAAATAATCTATGTAGTGAGTAAATTTTATTCCGTACACAAAGGTAACTTTTTTTTCGGACATTTACCATCGGAGCCGCGAAAACTATGACCCCGCACGCAATGCGGGGCCTCCGGATATTGTACCGGAAGCCCCGCAAATATATTAAGTGTGAAATTGTCAGTAGACAAGTTCGATATCGTCGACTATCATCTCCGAACCGCTTCCACCGGTAAAGTAATCGCCGTAACGGCTGGCCGAGAATACCACGGCTATATTGTAGACCTTGCGGTCAAGCGAGCGGTAATCGATAGGGATATAGAATTCAACCAATCCGCTACCGGCCGTAGCCTCGGTAAATATCTTCTCACCGTAGCCGATTATATTGGCCGCTTCCGAATTAAAGAACTTCTGTTCCTTCGTACGGATAATGACAGGCCATGTATAGGTTCCCTTGTTTGTTGTTACCGTTTCGGTAGTGTTGTCAAGCAGAGCTATGAATACAGAGCCCTGATCCATATCACCCTTGGCCATTCCGGCAGGATTGGTCTTGACCTGATCCACAGTTACGGGGACGTAACGTATATGTCCTTTCAATCCCTTGGGACGGGAATTGAACGAACGGCCCCAGCCTAACAGGCCATCTGTACCTTCGGTCTCTAGATATTTGCCTACAAACATATTGCCTGCGGCCAGCTTGCCGATTCCGAACAATGCCACAAACTGCGACTTGAGGTCAGCTGCATAACTTCCGGAATTTTTCAAAGCATCCGTGGGTGTGGTGATGTTGACATTCATGGTTGCAGAACCGTGGTTGCCCGAATCCCAATACATGTCGGACTCATTGCTGCAAAGCAGATAAGCCTTGGTAGAGGTATTCCAGTCCTCAAAACCGGCATTCTTAAGCTGAAGTGCGGCTTCGGTGGTGAAAGTGTTGACTTTCTGCGATGCCTCACCGTCGGCCACAGTGGTGAACTCATAAGTGGCGCCGGGAGTCAGTCCGGTGAGTTTTACGGCATAAGGAGTGCCTACTGTCGCCGAACCTTCGTATTTCACATAAGTCCATGCCGATTCGCCACTCTTACGGTAGTTGAAACCGGCCTCCTGCACACCCTCTTTCAGTATGTTACCCTGTATGGTAGCCTCGGTAGGCCAGGTGGTGGGAGCATCAGCCGCCAGTTCCACGGGAGCCGATTTCGCATCGGAGAGTTCTATTTCAAGAGTCTTGACGGTAGTCTTGCCGAGAGCATCGGTGAAGGTGAACCGGAGGCTGTATGTGCCGGAAGTCATCTTCGATGTGAAGGTATCCTCAAATGTCATTTTTAGAGAGGACACATCGCTTTCCGCATCATAATTGTAGAACGAGAATACACCTGCGTTGTTGAGTTCCTCGTTGAACGATGTGGTGTAGGTGGGCGAAAGGACATCGAAATCGTTGCCCGACAGGCCAAGTTCCATAAAGCGGTCACACTCGACCTTGGCCATTGTCAACGCTGCGGCAGCCGACACGAATATAGAGCGGTTTCCGAGCGCACCCGGCTCACTATAAAGAGGATTGTCGATATTGAATCCTACACCGTTGACGCGGGGAGCGGCAGTGATGGTGATCTCGTCCTCAATCTCGGCAAGAGGGGTATCATCAACAACCACCTCTATCATACCTCCCCCAATTTCCTGTGTGGAAGGATTGTAACGCACATTGAGCTTATACTCGGTGGTAGGCTTCACGCCTGAAAGCTCGCCGGTCTTAGTGAAAGGATTGCCCTTTATATCCGTACCGGTGAGAGTCCATGTAAGGGATGTGACACCCTTGGGCATCATGAAATAACCCTTACGGTCGTCACGGCCCTCGAAAGTCAGCTCGCCGCCTGTGTGCTCCACCTTCATGGTATAATCAAAGAGCACATCGTCTATCTCCGGAGCATATACTACCGAGGTGACCACATTGGCCACATGGCACACAAGGTTGACCTTGGCTGTCTGGCCTTTGGTCACAGTAAACTCCTCACGGCCCTTGAAATAGCGGTGGGCTGTATCGAATGTGGCGGGCACGCTGTCGCCGGCCCAGGCCTCGGCTATATAATGGCCTGAAAGAAGCGGAAACGTCCCATTGGGAACAGGATTATCCTTATTATATTTGCGCACGGCACCATTGGCATTGGAGATCCATACGATGCAGGATGATGCGAGTTCCTCCTCTTCGGTGGCACGTGACACCACTTTCACATCAGTATTCACCGAAGTGCGGAGCAGCACTTTGCCTTCGCCCTCGCCGCCGATGACATCATTGTCGTCGGAGCAGCCAGCCATAAAGGCTGAGAGGCCGAGGACTGCTGTTATTGTCAATATTTTATTCATGATTCAATCGGTTAAAGGGTTATCAGTTGGCAAGAGTGATAAAAGTGAACGCTGCTTTCACGGTGTGCCCGGAGTTATCGGTCACAATCAGATTGAATGTATGCGTACCCTCACCCAACAAGCAAAGCAACGGCATGAACTGGCTTATGTTGAATTCCAGATCCGTCTGGTCAATCACCTCAGCCCCGACAGGGAATCCAAAATTCTTAAGAGTCTCTGTAAGATCGCCGTTTACAGTATTGGTCGGATCGCAAAGGTCAAATTCCTTTGCCAGCCCAACGCCTACCAACGTAGATTCATCCAACACATTGGAATCAATGTCAACCACCAGCTTGGCAATGCCTGCCGGAGCCTTGATAAACAGTTCGGCACGCTTCTGTCCGTCGGCCGTGCCATACTCAGCTGCATTCTGCGAGCCGGTGAAGCTCACCTCATTGCTTCCGAACGCCACATTGGCGTCACCGGCAATGTATTTGTAATCAAGCACAGGGGGATCCACCGGGCCTGGGCCGGGATCATCACCGCCTTCATGTCCGGGCCGGTCATCGTCGGGAAGGTGTCCCTCGTTTATAATGACGTTGCCGTCTACATCCACATCAGTCACAGTGGCGTCAATGGTGATACCGGACGGATTCACAGTACCTGACTCTTCAGGCATATCGGGGCCGGTCTTTATCGAGAAAGTGATTATGCGATGGTAGCCGGGCTTTACATCGTCGGTATAGACCTTGCGCATAGTCTCCACATTACCGCTGATAGTACCGGTGAATTCAGCCACAAGGGTGGTGTTGCCCTCAACCACCTCATAGTAGCCCGAGCGGGTCTCGCCGGGGAGGAAGCTGAGATTATCGCTGTCGTTCACCTTCACGTCCACCTTGGCGTCGTTATTGTCGATTGCGGCAAGAAGCTTGTCGGAATAACGGATCGACACTTTAAGGTTGGCGAGGCGGCATGTTACGGTGCCCACCTCGGTGAGCTTGTTGGCCACGATTGAGAATTCTTTGTCGCCACTGTAATAGGGGGAGTCCCAGGCAGCCTTGGGCTGCTCGGTATGTGACACTACATTTACCTTATAATCGCCCACGGGAAGGGTAAAGATCTCGGGCATATCGGCATACCGCCATGAAGCAGCTTCCGCGCCGGTGGTCTTGTTGGTTATAATTACCTGAAATCCCGACACGTCCACAGTGGCACGCGACACCACATGCTCGGCATCGTTGACATCAATGCCTATTGAAGCCAGCGACACATCACCCTTGTCGGAGGAGCCTGACGGATCCCCGTTCCAGCTGTCGCTGCATGAGCTCATCGAGGCCATGGCCGCGATGGCTGCGAATAATGAGAATATCTTGAGTTTCATTTCTGTTTTCAATAATTAAAGGTGAGATTGTCGATAGTCAGTATGGCACCCCGCTTGGCCTGCTCATGGAGTGTGGCATATGCGGTGGTCTTGATATTGGCCTCGGAAGTGTGGTTTGACGATGTTACGGATATTTTCACTTTAGTGGCTTTCAGTGATGTATTGGAATATGTCACGGGCACTGTTAGCTGAGTGAAATCGTTGACAGCCGAAGCAAGCGCAGAGCCGGAACCGATCACAGTCTCACCGCTGAGAACAGTCACGGTGACCATGCCTTTCTCCGAGGTGTCCTGCGCGTCATTAACATACTTATACCAGCAGGTAAGCGATACGGGACGCGAGGTGAAAGCAGCCCCTTCATTGGACGATGATCCGAGGAAAAGACGTCCGGCCGATGTACGTGAGGTGGCAGGCACCTTTTCGCTGTAATATCCGTCGGGAACCGCAGTTTTCTTGTGCACCTCAATAGCAGCACCGGCAGGATCCCACGACACGTTGCGGACAACCATGGCATTGCTGCCGTTATGGGCCGACAGGCCTTTATAGATATCGGGAGTTTCTTTCTGTCCGCCCATTCCACCCTGTGTGGCTATGGTGCTGAGCCAATAGAGCGAGGTGTTGTAGACCGACGGGGTCACATACCAGGTGTTCAGCCTGGAGGAACCGAGATTGCAGGTAAGATCGTTGGTCGATCCCCACCCCACAGGCTCCTTGACTGTGAAGGCGGCATGGTTCTGCATATTGCTTCCAAACACCAGAACACGGGTATAAGGGCCACCCTGCTCCATTGAGGAGACATTACGTGTCTCGGTGAGGTTCTCGAAATCGCCATTGGGCACTGCCGCAGCCTCCTCTGTGGTGAATACGAGGATATTGGGACAATTCTCCGGATCAGCGGTAAGGCTGGCCTTGATACGGTATTCGGTGCCCGGCTTAAGACCTGTTACAGTGGCGGTAACCCCTGAAACAGCAGGTGATGCGACTTTTGTGAATGCGCCGTTACCTTCGGCAAGATATATAGAGGCGGATGAAGCTACCACCGAAGGGCTCGCATCTGTGCTTTCGAATTTCACCACAGCCTTTGTGGCCCATATGTCGCCGGCGGTGGCGGCGATCTTGAATTCAGGTATCACGCGTTCTATCTGCAAGTCATTTCCGCGTGCAGAGCCTACGGTAGCCCTGAGCCACAGCGAGTTGACGTTTTCCGGAATGGCAACCTTAACCCGATAGGTGTCGGAAGCCAAACGGGATTTCGGGGCAACTTCCTGAATAGGGGCTGCATTCCATGTGCCGCGGTCATTGCTGTATTCCACTGTAAGATCCTTCTTTACGTCAGGATAATTGGTGGTAAGGTCAAACTCTGCCGTTGACTGGCCGAGGATCAGTTCCGCAGCATTATCCAGCGCAACCGAAAGGCGGTCGACATTTACGGAGAATGTGACGGGATCGCTCGTTTTTGTCAACTCATCCTTGACTACCAGAGTAAATGTGGAAGTGTTGCCATAGGCATTGTCATTCTCCACATATCCTATATGCTTCACTGCCTCGGTGAAGTCCACAATAGCCATTTTTTCAGGATTGTGCCAGAGACCCTTTACGCTGAGTCCGAGATTCTTTAGAGTCTGTTTCTGCGCATCGGTAGCCGCCATGAGATCAATTTCGGCCGGCCATCCCTGAGCTATCAGCGAGGTTGACTGGGTTGTAAGCGTAACAGATTTGAATCCGCCATGGGCGAGCAGCGACGCCGTCAAAGGTACGTTAACGCCCGAACCTTCCGTTATCTCGAAATTTCCGCCTCCGAAACCGGTAGCGTCAATAGTGGGGGCCGGTGCATTCATCAGTTCATCGCTAAGATCTATCACCACATCCTCCTGCGCCACAGTATCGTCAAAGCTGATCACAAGCTGAGCCGTACCGGCACCGCCTGAAGATGCATTGACGTCAATCGTGACTGTATAATGATGCTTAGCTTCGGCAACGAACGATGCGGGCTGAAGGGTAACCGACTCACCGGTAGGACGTGTAAGATCCACAAATATGTCGATATTGCCCGGACGCATGTAGGCGGGACGTGTCTCCTCAGCGGGATAATCCACATGGGCACCACCGGCCGAATGGATCTGGGCGCTGTAAGCCGAGAAATAATTACGGAACTCATCAGTATAAGTCACCGTAACCATTGAGTTGGCGAGAGAAGCCGTCAAAGCCACATCAGTGGTGCGGTTATCGCTTACTGTAAAGGCAGACGATCCTGTTACATAGGGTTTCTCAAAACCTTCATCTTCAAGAGAGCCATAGGAGGCGGTCATGGTGTATTCGCCTACCTTGAATGCCTCATCAGTGTCAAATTCGCTGATTCCTGCCCAAGTGCGGTTTACCGTGCCGTCAGCCGACACAAGACTCAGAGCCAGATCATCGACAGTAATGTCGCCGATACCTGTAACCGCACGTGACTGCCGCGACTGCACCACAGAGGCATCGACGTCGAGTACGGGCGATATCTGCCCTTCCCCGGCCCTGCCCGGTCCGCGGTCATCGCTACAGGCCGTAACCGCCACAAGCATAGCGCTCATGGCAAGCCCGGAAATGATTTGCGTTTTTTTCATTTGCTTGTTATTTATGTGACAATGATATATTATATTCCTGATAGAATTTTTACAAGATGCAAAGATAGGGATTTTTTTGTATTGGAGCCTCCTGTTTATGGCATACAATGTGTTAAAGGGCCAAACTGGCGGATATAGTGGCCAAAACGGCGGAATAAATGACCAACATACGGGCCGTCTTGCCGAGAAATTTATTGAGGGAAGAGCCCGACGTGCGGCACATCTCGCGCCACATCAGAACTTCCATAACAGCGAATCCGGCAGCTACCGGAAGCAAGAAAGACCCTATGCGCCACCAAAGGGGCACCGACAAAGCCACACCGGCTATCCCGTTGAAAAGATAGAGCCATTCCATAGAACGGCGCCCGAAAATAACTGCGAGTGTGTGCTTGCCAACAGCCCGGTCGTCGTCGTAATCGCGGTAATTATTGACTATAAGCACATTGGCGCCAATAAGCCCGATACCCACCGACACAGCTGCCGCAGGCCACCACCATAACACCCCTGTAGAAAGATAGAACGTAAGGTTGACCGGCACTATGCCGAAAAACACCACCACGGCTACCTCTCCCAGCCCATGACGCGACAATGGCCACGGCCCGGCACTGTAAGCACCTACACCAATGGCAACAGCGGCACCTACCGGAACCATCCACCAGCCGCCCCAATACACAAGCGGAAAGCCTACACAACAAGCGGCCGCAAGAGTGATAAGCGTGGCCGCAGCCATTGCCCGCGGAGAGATGTCGCCCTCAGTCACACCGCGGCGAGGCCCCACGCGGCCCGGCGAATCTATACCGTCGCGGTAATCGAAATATTCATTGGCAAAATTGGAGGCTATCTGTGCCAGCAAAGCGAACAGCAAGCACAATATCATAGGCAATAGAAGCGCATCCGGCCCGCTGTAGGTGCATGCGCACGCGCATCCGCCGGCCACACCGGCCACACTGACGGGAAGTGTACGGGGGCGTGCGGCCTCCACCCATGCTTTTATTTTTCTATCCATGTTTTTTGTTCAATGATTCCATTTCAGGCCCGAAACAGCGCAATATGCCGCGGCGGATACGGTCACTGTCGCGCCCGTCGGATTTAAGTATGGAAAGGATCACCCTGAGATAATCGCGCGGATTGCCCAAGCCGCACATCCCGGCCACATTGCTGGCTCCCACCATTGATTTCTGATTATAGACTTTCAGCACCCCTTCATAATTGCCGGAGCGTTCATATTCACTGAACTGGCGGCAGAACGACTCATACAGGCGCCGCACATCAAGTTCGTCGACAAGCTCCACAAGATGGCGCTCCAGTTCACCGATGGAACTGAAACGTCCGTCAACACGGTATTCCATGGTGCGTTTCACCTTATGGCGCGTATGCAGGAGTGCCTGACGGCGCAGATCGTGACGGAACTGTGCAAGGATGTTCTGACGCACCTTACGGAACACACTGTCCTCGTTGCGCCCGCAATGGTGTGCCACCGAACGGACCACCTCCTCTATCATGAGGATATTCTCTATCTCGGCTACATTGGGCACCATCACCCCCTTGCGCCTGAGATATTCCACCTCGCGGTCATCACGGCGGTCGCGGTCGACAATGCCGCGCGACTCCAGATGATGGAAGCCGCGGAGATCCGAGAACGTGCGCACAGATTCGATAACCTTGTTGCAGCTGCCAAGCGACTTCACGGTGAAATCCTTGAACACCAAGGGATATAGTTTAGCATCAATGCTGTTGACTCCGTCGCCCTCGATGAACAGCACAGGGCGCCGGGCACCGAGAAGGGCCATGAATATGTCGTCCGACAAAGCCTCGCCCGGAGGCAGCACTTCATAATCCCAGGCCACATCCGAGGCATTGTAGTCGCGCACCCACACCACATGGCCGTCGTTGCGGCCGGAGGCAAACTCAAGGTCGTGGGTTATATACACAAACATACAGTCACGGCGCATTCCTTCTATTATATTCCAGAGTCGCACTGTGACAGTGGGATGGAGAAATGTGCCGGGATCATCGACCATTATCACGCTGTCGGCCGGTGCGAACAATATGCCTATCAGAAAATACAGAACGGCCTTTTCGCCTTCCGAAAGCTTCACTTGCGAATAAGTGTCGGCTGTGAGCGAACGTGAAAACAGCAGTTCGCCCCCCTTTACAAGAATTTCGTTACCGGGGAAAAGCTCGGCCCATTTCTGTATCACAGTATCAAGGCGCGTTCTGTCACCCGCGCTGTCGCCCTTGAGCTTCGCCTCTATAAGGCGCATCATCTCATCGTTCATGAGCAGCCTGACAAGCCGCTCAAACTGGGTTTTGGCCGCCACATACTGATTTACCCCGGGCATGGCGTCGTAAAGGGTATCGATTGACCCGGGAGTATCATCCCTGTAACCGGAGTCAAGCAATCCATGCAGGGCCGAAAGACGGAAACAGCGTGCTCCAAGATCATCGGCAATACGCAAGGCAAAGCGGGTCTTGCCCGAACCGTTGGCACCGATCACCGTAAGGGTCTGTCCGAAATCCCCGAGGGTCACCCTTGATCCGTCGAATTTTACCGGCAATTGTATTTCCATGCCCCTAAATTACAAAAAATTTCCGGCGCACCAAAAAAGAGCAACCACAGGGAATACTATGGCTGCTCTTACTTATGGGAATTCTGACGTACTCAGTCAGTGTTTAATGGCGCGGTTCAATGTTTGACTATCCTAAGCGGATGTGTCCCATTTACCGACGTGACGCTCACAATATAACATCCGGCCGGCAAACTGCTAAGATCCATTTCCTTAACGCCATCCTGGCACATGGCCGCAACACTTCCGTTCATATCATAGACCGCAACACGGGTTATGTCATTTTGCGCAGTAATATGCAGTATTCCTGCGTGATCAATATAAGCCGTTATCCGATCCTCGCCGGTAAGTTCTATCTTACCGGTATCCGTAACATTGAAACCTAAAGTTACAACCGCTGACACACCTGAACGATACACAGCCTGCACACCTGCCGTATGCTGGCCAGCTTCCAACTCAGAGAAGCGGAAATAGCGGTCGTTCACGTCCGATGCCATCACTGATCCGTCAAGATAGACAGTGTATGATCTATTTCCGGATAATTCGGGAAGCTTGTCAGTAACAGGCGTATCGCTTCCGGCAATCACTTCCAGATCATCTATCATTAGAGCGGAGGTTGAATCATCCGACACACAGGCAATCGCCACATAAGCCTCATGTCCGGCATAATCGCTCAGATCATATTCAAGCTGTTCCCATGACGCTGTAAGCCCCTGGTTCGCATAAGGAGCCTCGACATAATCAACATCAGATATGATCTCGAAATCCTCCGGGGCAGTGCCGCTGACCGACACACCCACCTTAAACCGGGCTATATCAAATCCTAAAGTGAAATTCTGAGCCATGAAGCGCAGCACACTGCCATCATTGATTCTCAATTTAGGCAATATCAGCCAGTCGTTGTTAGACATGGAGGAACTTGTTGCGAAACATGCCAGATACTTATTTCCGCTATAAGGCAGGAACGGTTTGGAATTGGCGGCCGGCACAGTATGTGAGGGATTCATAACTATGTATGAGCCTACATAACCCATGTTGTCAAAATAAATGTCGTTGAACCAATAAGTAGGCTGGCGGTCTCCGTCATACAGAGTATACTGTCCGATACCGCTTATGGTGAAGTCCTCATGGGCCTCCATGTCATCGAAGAAACTTTCAGGGGCATTGTTCCAGGTAAGAGTGGCGCCACCGTCGGCAACTTCAACTTCCAGATTGAATGGATCCTCGATCGTCTCTACTAATGTAGCGCTGTTTGACAGGCCCGGACCGTCTATGACTATATCATCCACCTCAACGGGATTGAATCCGGTTTTGGTAATTGTCAGATCGTAGACTCCTCTCCACACGGAAGGGAATTCCACATCCGCACCCAGGGCTGTCACGGTATAGACATGCGACAGATCATTGTCTTGATTGACAAGGGTAAGCACTGCCCCTTCAGGCGAATCGCCGCAATTTGTGGCAAGCTTCACCCTATAAGGCACTTCCATTCCCTTAGGCAAAGAAGGACTGAGCACCGGCTCGGAACTATTGCCTGAGGCATATTCGGCAACTACTGCATATCTGTAAATTTTTCCGTCGGCAAGAGGTTCCCAGCTGTCGGAATATGACAGTTCGGTAGTGTTGCCGATTTCAGTCCATGCGTCTTCCGCACTTCCGTCAATCAAGCGGTAGACTCTGTAATTCTCCGGTTGTGGATCTCTGGAACTTAGTGTTTTAGAGGGCCCATAGTATACAATCCTGCCATTGGAGACACCCTTTGCCCGGATCATGTAGTTGACGCTCTGACCTGCCGAACCGTCCATAGCCGGATCCTCTACGGCAATAAACGTTCCTGAGCGATAATCGCCGCTATAGAACTGTGTATGCGGAGTGAACGGATATTTTTCAGAAGGAAGGGTTACTCCGACCGACAAAAATCCCGAATTACGGCCCAAAGCCACATAGAACCCGTTCGGGGCCTCAACCGGTTCAGGGAATGTATAGTCACTCCATCCGTCAATGCCGGAGGACACATCCATTGCCGAATACAGCAGCTGTGATGTAGGATTTCCGTCATCACCGAGAGCGAACACAAACAGATTCACCTTGTCCTGAAGGCCACCACGCGAGGTCAGATACCATGACATATCGGTAAGTGTGGCGCTTTCCCTGTGGGCCGCTCCGAACACACCGTACATTGAACCGTTTCCAAAACCTGTTTCCGAGCTTACCAGTCCCGAATCATAACGGAAACAGTCAACGGCTTCGGGTTTTTCCCAGCTGATTGTCACATTCGCGGCATCAAGCTCCACATCAACCGAGGCTACGGAATAAGGAATTTCAGTAAGGGCGATGTCATTTACGGTGCTTTCCGAAACTTCGATCGTTGACGAATAATATTTATATCCGCCCGCAACCGCTATAATCTCATATTCGCCCCCATATACATCAGGGAACACATAATTGCCCTCGGAATCCGATACAGCCCGGTAGTTTTCATATCCCTTCAATACCAAAGTCACATCACCTATACCCTCTCCGGAGGCAGCATCAGTGACTTTTCCGCTTACAGGATATCCGACTATCAGAGGCAACGAGATATCTCCGGCAGTGGTTTCGGATGCAGTGATGTTGAATTCGTTCACCGACGTAAGATAACCGAATTTGCTGACTTGCACCTTGTATGTCCCGGCCATGAGATGGGGAACGAATATTTACCGGATTCATCGGTCTTTGCCGACAGATTGCCCCCCACAATAACAACATCGGCATCGGCAACCGGTCCGGCATTATCGCTTACCTACCGGACAGAGATCCTGTTGCGGACAAGTCGACAAGCAATGTCATATCCGGTACTGTGTTTGTCGGGCTCACTATAGCATAAGGATCCATCGGATCAATGTCACCGAACACGAAACCGGTAATGAATGTACGCGGCATTTCGGTATTGAACCCATAGAACATATCCTGATCCGAACCGGCCACTGATTTAGGCCATTAGTTGGTTAATATAAATTACACCGTAATATTACTGCTTATTCCCATGATAAATAGGCTTATACCAATTTGTTTATGTTCAAATTTGTATAATTTGGACAAAATTGCCCCAATGGCCGGTCAATGTCTTTTCTGCATTGATTTAAGATAAAAGTTCGGCGTCACCCCGGTAATATCCTTGAAAGCATTGTAAAAAGTAGTGCGCGATTTAAATCCTACCCTCAGGGCCACTGATTCTATGGTGTAACGTGATGCTTCCGGACTTGAGAAAATACGCTGTGCCTCCCGAATGCGGTACTCGTTAAGAAAGGCACGGAAATTCTTTCCTGTAGACTGTATTATAGCCTGAGAAACATAGGTGTGATTGGAATGTGCCGCAGCCGAAAGCTTATTTATGGAAAATTCGGGATCACAAACAAGAGCCGTATCTTTCATCACCTCTGTGATTTTATCGAAAAGACCGTCATGAATGCCCTCCGGCATATCCTTCTTCTTTTCGGTTCCTGATTCTTTGACGCAACACGAATTTTCCGATTCCATATTGTCTCTGAGACTCATGATCTCGACATTTTTCTCAAGCAACATTTCATAGGCTTTGTGAAGAATCTTTTTTTGCCTCCATATATACAATAAACCTATGCTCACCAGCACCACTACACCCAGAGCGATATAAATGATGTTTTCCCTTACACGCTGTTTCACTATCAGATCCTCAATCTGCCTGTCGGTCTTTGCCGTTTCATAAAGACGCTGAACGCGGTTTATGTCTCCGAATATATCAGCACTGAATATTGAGTCCTTAAGATGGGAATATTTCCTGAAATAATCCAAGGCTGCACTTGTGTGGCCTGAGGCGTCCTCAATATTGGCACGTATAAGATAATTCGATGCTATTATTTTAAGTGTATGATGTTTCAGCGCAAGAGTGTCAGCCGCACTCAGATACATACGGGCCGAATCAAGCTCATTTATCTGTAAAAAGAACGAACTGAGATCCGACAGATTCTGAATCTCATATTTAACCTGACCATGCCGGCGTGCGGCAGCCAACGACTGTGTGTAATAGTGATAGGCTGAGTCATTCTGACCCTTGTCCTTATAGAACGAAGCTACAGAGTTGAATATCGGCGACGAACGGTCATTGTCAGTACGGCGGCATATCTCCATAGCCTTGCCGAAATAGCACAAAGCGCTGTCGGCATTTCCGGTTTCGGCCAAGGCAAGCCCGGCATTATTATAGTATCCGTCAAGCATTGTGCTGTCCTTACAAAGATGCAACGCCTTTATATAATATGACTTGGCGATATCCTGCTTGCCGAAATAATAATATATGTTTCCTATGCTTGTGTATATTCTCGGCATATCCTCCTCAAACCCCGATTCCTCACACATATGCAACGCCTCTATCAGATTTTTATAGGCGCTTCTGTAATCACCCATATGGGTGTATATGATCCCGATTCTGTTATAGGCGGTTATGCTTCTGCGCTTCTGATCCTCATTCAGGTTATCTGAAATTTTAACCTGCAATTTATATAATGTAAGTGCTGTATCCGTACTGTTCCGCAAAAATAGCCATCGGCCCTATCAAACAGCTCTTTTTCCGTATGCTTAGAAATATTGGACAGATCAACCGCAGTGGCGGCGCTGCACAACAACAGCCACAGAATAACAGCAAAATATGGCCTAAGGATTTTCTGCATTACTTTTTTAGAACTGTCCGGGACAATTCCCTACATTTATATATATGTGCATAATGTATGAGTCCCCTAAATTACAAAAAATTTCCGTCGCACCAAAAAATCGGCATTCACACACTTTGGCCAGAACACCGCGGGTGCGACATACGTTTTATACACAAAAGCTTACAATGATACATCGCAAACGAGAGAAACGCTTCTGGAACATTGACCGCATTATGCACCTGATCCTCGGCATAGCGGGCGCTGCCGTGCTTATATATCTGGTACGGAAGCTCGACCATGTGCTGCTGCCGTTCTTTGTGGCATGTTTCGTAGCTTATGTGCTCCAGCCTCTTGTGAGGTTCAACCAGAAATGGACACATATAAACAACCGGGTGGTGGCTTCCATATTGACACTTATCGAGGTGAGCGCCGTAATAGGGCTGCTGGTTTATCTGTTCCTTCCGTCAGTGATCAACCAGATAGACAAATTCGATGAGGTGCTTCGGAATGTATCCTCTGGCAAAAAGGCCATACCCGCCTATTGCCGCACAATAGTGGACTTCATCAACCGTTACTTTGATCCGGTCCACATAAAGGCAATGATTTCAGAGTCGCATATAGAAACTCTGCTAAACAAAGGGTCGTCGCTTCTGGAGGAGTCGATCGATGTACTTGTAAAAACTGTGGCATGGCTTCTGACACTCATATACATACTGTTCATACTGATCGATTATCCGCGCATATCGAGGGGTTTCAAACTCATAATACCGCATAAATACCGCACCCGGGCCATGACTGTGGTGCGCGACGTTCAGTATAATATGGACCATTATTTCCGCGGTCAGGGTTTAGTGGCCCTTTGCGCCACAGTGTTCTACTGCGTGGGGTTCTCCATTGTAGGGCTTCCGCTGGCCATACCTATGGGAATTATAGTAGGCATACTTTATATGATACCTTATTTCCAATATGTTACGGTGATACCGGTGGCCATAATATGCTTTATCTATTCATTGGGTGCCGATGTGGGATTCTTTGCGGAATTCGGTAAATGCCTATTGGTATATGTGGTAAGCCAGTGCATATGCGATTATATAATAACCCCGCACATAATGGGCAAGGAATTAGGCATGAATCCGGCCATAATACTGCTGGCCCTGTCGGTATGGGGAAGCCTTCTCGGCATAATAGGCATGATAATAGCCCTACCGGTCACTTCGCTTATAATGTCGTACTACGAGCGTTATATAAGCAATCCAAAAGCCTCACGAAGCGATATACAAAACAGGCGGGAGGACATGTCTTGATACGTCCTCCCGCCATATACGGCTATATATAAGGATATCAGTCGGCTGTGCGCACCACATTGCCTGAGCAATCGTAGGTGGCGCCATTTACATAAGCCTTATCGGCAGTCTGATTATTCTTATTGTCACTGAAAATTATCTGGGTCGGCACTTTGCCTTCGGGAGCTTTCCAAAGCCAGCGGCCGTCAGGCTGTTTTTCCATGCGGTCGCCCGGCCATGAGCCTGAAGCCGTACAGTTTTCACTGTCATTCCAGGCCCATACAGTAGGCGTTGACCAATTGGATGTATTTTCGAGGTACACATAGGTGCCGGTAGGCCGTACATACTCAACCTTGGTGTAGGTGAACGACTGTGTGCGGTTGCCGTTCTCGTTGCTCACATAGGTGCGCAGTGTGGTTGTTTCGCTGAATGTGAGCGGCGAAGAGTACACAGGCGAGGATGCCGTGGGAGCGGAACCGTCAACAGTGTAATGTATTTCCGCATCATGGGTGGCCGAAAGGCTTACAGTAACGCTCTCATAGAATTTAGTGCCTCCCGGAGGTGTGGCGGTAACGGTAGGACGCGCAGGCACAATGATCTCCTCGTTGGTAATGGTGCCGTAAGGCTCAAGAAGAAGCACAGGACCCGAAGCGGCTATTGTGACCTTGCCGCCTGTAACGGTTGCGGTGTTCTCGATATTGTAG
>URII01000028.1 GCA_900547825.1 uncultured Porphyromonadaceae bacterium | reverse complement strand
ATAAAGACCATAGAGGCCCTCAATGATAAATAACATCACAAATAATAATCAGAAACTCACCATAAAAACTATCAATCAGGATGAAAAAGTTTTTCCGCATCATGCTATGGAGCCTGCTCGGTCTCCTTTTTATAGGGACTTTCGTTTATCTATTCATGAATTCCCGCGGCAAAGCCACGGAGTATGAGATTGTAATTCCGCATGTGGCCGATATAGAGCGCACAACAGTGCTCACCGGCAAGATCGAACCGCGCGACGAGATAGAAGTGAAGCCGCAGATATCAGGTATCATAAGCGAGATAAATGTTGAGGCCGGCGACATAGTGCAGGAGGGAGACGTTATTGCAAAAATAAAGGTGATACCCGACGAGCAGCAGCTTTCATCGGCCCAGAATCGTGTCAATGTGGCCCGTATTGCCCTTGCCGATGTCAACACACGCCATGAGCGCAACACAATGCTCTACGACCGTAAGGTAATATCGCGTGAGGAATTCGAGCAGACCGAGATAGAGCAGCGCAAGGCCAAAGAGGAACTTGCATCGGCGCTGGATGCGTATTCTATTGTTAAAGAGGGTATATCAACAAGCAATGCCACACAGAGCAACACTCTTGTAAGGGCCACTATCACGGGCCTTGTTCTTGATGTGCCGGTGAAGGTAGGTAGCTCGGTGATTCAGGCCAACACCATGAACGACGGTACTACAGTGGCTACTATTGCCGATATGAATAAACTTATATTCAAAGGTAAGGTGGATGAGACGGAAGTGGGGCGTCTCAGTGTAGGGCAGGAGATGGATATCATAATAGGTGCGGTGGAGGATTCACATCCCAAGGCAGTTATAGAATACATCTCGCCCAAGGGTACTGATTCCAACGGGGCCAGTACGTTTGAAATCAAGGGCGCCCTCGTTTCATTGCCTCAGGGCATTGAGCTTCGTTCGGGCTACAGCGCCAACGCCACAGTGTCGCTTGGAGGCGTAAAAGGTGTGCTTGCCATTCCCGAATCAGTCATAGAGTTTTCGGGCGATTCCACTTTCGTGTATGTGACACGTGACACTATAGCTCCGTTCTCGTTTACGCGTACTCCCATAGTGACAGGCGTAAGCAATGGCGTGGATGTGGAGATCCGCTCGGGCATAGACGGCAAGACCCGATTGCGCGGACGCGAAAAACAGGACATGAAGTAAAACGTATCGTATAATCTTCAGCAAATGGCAACTATGAATAATATAAAGATTGGCGCTCTTGTCAGTGTTGTGCTTTTGGGCGGTGCATCCGATGTTATGGCCGGGGCATGGAGCCTTGACAGCTGTATTAACTATGCTGTAAGCCACAATCTTACAGTGAAGACCCGCAACAATGATGTAGCCTCCGCAAGGCTGTCGGTCACCGAGGCTAAGTCGCAGTTTCTTCCTACGGTGGACGGCGCTGTTTCCCAAAATTTCAGTTTCGGACGCGGACTTACGGCTGAGAATGTATATGCCGACCGCAACACGTCGCAATTCCAATGGGGCGTGAATGCCAATGTGCCGTTGTTTCAGGGCCTCTCGGCCAAGCGCAGGCTTGATTATGCCAAAGCCTCATTGCGGGCCGTGCTTCAGGAACGTGAGGCAACCAAGGACGATGTGACTCTGAATGTGATATCCGCTTATCTACAGGCGCTTTATTGCGCTGAAATAGAGGAGGTGGCCAAGGTGCAGCGTGAGTTGTCCGAGGTAGAGGTAAACCGCCGTAAAGAGCTTCTTGCCGCAGGCAAGATCCCGGAACTGGATCTCACAGAGGCTGTGTCGCAGCTCGCACAGGATGAATATACCGAGGTAAATGCCGCAAACGACCGTATGCTGGCGTTGGTTGATCTGGCCCAGCTTCTTGAACTGGATCCTTCCGAACCGTTTGATATCCAGCCGCTCGGCGACGGGTCTACGGAGCGGTTCGGTGTGGAGGAAGTGTATCGCAACGCCATGCTCAACAACAGCTCGATACTTTCAGTCAAAGCCTCGCTTGATGCGGCCGACAGAAACATATCTCTGGCCAAAACCGGTTATATTCCCAAACTGTCGTTCACGGCCGGCCTCGGGAGTAATTATTACACTACCCACGGTTTTCCTCACGATTCATTCGGCAAGCAGATGCGTAATAACTTTTCCACATATCTCGGATTCAATCTGAGTGTGCCTATATTCGACGGCCTTTCAACACGTAATTCAGTTAACCGGGCCAAGGTTGACCGGATATTGGCCGAACTGCGGCTTGACGAAGCCTCCAATAATCTGTATAAAGCCATCAATCAGGCTTACTATAAAGCCGAGGCTGCCCGCAAAAGGCTGTCGGCCTGTGAGGTGGCGCGCGATGCTACATATGCGGCATTTCAGGCCATGACAGAGAAATATAATTTCGGACGTGCCAATGCCACTGAGTTCGAACAGTCCAAAACCGCCTATATCAAGGCTCTGGCCGAGCAGGTGCAGGCAAAATATGAACTGATGCTGCGTTCCCGTATTCTTGGATTCTATAACCGGAAAGCTCCCGCTTTGGCTGTTATTGAATAGGTGAACTGTAAAATAATAAGCTGAAGGGGGCGCCGTTTCGAAAAAAAATCGTAAATTTGCGGATATAACATCTCAAAGCAATATATCGATTAATGGCCCAGAAAAAAGTATTGTTCATCGCACAGGAGATTACCCCCTATCTTGCCGAATCCACGCTATCGTTGCGTGGGCGCAAAGTGGCTCAGGGAGTTCAGGAAAGCGGTTTTGAAGTGCGTACATTCATGCCTAAGTTCGGAATGATCAATGAACGCCGCAATCAGCTTCACGAAGTGATCCGCCTGTCGGGAATGAACATCATCATAGACGATAACGACCACCCCCTTATAATAAAAGTAGCCACGATGCAGCCTACCAGGATGCAGATCTACTTTATTGACAACGATGATTATTTCCGCCGTCCTCCAGTCAAGGAGCTTGAAACCGAGAGTTCGCCGGAGGATAACGATGAACGGGCTATATTCTATACACGCGGAGTTATCGAAACCGTTAAGAAACTGCGTTGGGAACCCGCTGTGATCCAGTGTATAGGGTGGCTGTCAGCTCTTGCACCCATGTATATAAAGGAGCTTTACAGCGACGATCCTTCATTCCGTAGCTCCAAAATTGTCTATGCTTTGCAGGACGACGGTTTTGAAGGGCAGCTGGATCCGCGTATGGTCGAGAAACTTATAGGCGACAAGCTTCCCAAGGATGCGCTCAAGGCTCTTGAAGGCCCCGTTGACTATATGGCGCTTAACCGGCTTGCTATTGATCATGCCGATGCCGTTGTCCAGATAAGTGCCGATGCCTCGCCCGAATTGCTTGAGTATGCGGCCTCCACCGGCAAGCCTATGCTCAGATATCAGTCCGAAGACACCCTCACCGCCGATATTGCGGCATTCTACCATTCACTTATAGATTAAGCAGCTGTCATATCATTATGCGACATCTTCTGTTATTGTCGGTAATATGCGCCGTGGCCTCATTTATTGTGACCGGGTGTGACAATGGTTCCGACATCGGCTCCAGCCTTGTTTCCGACGAGGTGGAGATCATAATAGACTCCACATTCACAGTCACCGGACATTCGGTTGACAATAAAGTAATCCAGTCACGCACCATTACACAGCTTCTCGGACTGCTTGACGCCAAGGAATACGGACGTCTCAGTTCTGACATCGTGACCTCCTTCATGCCCTCGTCGGTGGTCGACACTGCCGGTGGGGTAACCGGGCAGAATGTGGATTCTGTCAAATTGATCATGGATATGTACAGCGACGCCTTTACCGGCGATTCTCTTGTGCCTATGGGCATTGCGGTCTATCGGCTCACCACCCCCCTGAAGCAGCCCATATTCAGCGATTATGACCCCGTCGGCAAATATGATCCTACACCTATAGGCTCCACTGCATATGCGCCTACCAACCTCGGTCTCGGTGACTCGATGATGAACTTGGCCGGTCGCAGCATATATGTTGATCTGCCTAAAGAAATAGGGTCTAAGTTTATCGACGCATATATCAACAATCAGTCGGTATTCACCACACCGCAGACATTTGCGGAATTTTTTCCAGGACTATATATTAAAAGTTCGTTCGGAAGCGGTCGTATCGTCAGAATATCACGCACCACAATCAACGTATATTACAGTGTAAATTCCATCAGTGAGACCACCGGCAATGACACTATTATCGGCAAAGTCGGAGTGTATATGGCCGTGACTCCGGAAATAGTGACCAACAACATTATAAAATACGATATATCTTCCGTCTTGAGGCAGCGGGCCGATAGGGGAGATGCACTTATCGTAGCCCCTACCGGACTGGATGTTGAAATTAAATTCCCCGGTAAGGAAGTGCTGGATTTCTACAACGGCAATGCCGGTGCGTTGGCCGTAGTAAACGATCTGACCTTTGAGCTGCCGGCGCGTAGCATATCAAATGACTATTCCATCAAGCCTCCGGCCGCAATACTTATGATCAAAAAGAGCGAGCGTGATAAATTCTTTGCAACCAATTCGGTGCCTGATAACATCTCGTCGTTCTATGCCACATATAGTGCCGCTACCGGATCGTATGTGTTCTCCTCACTCCGTGGCTATTTCATGGATCTGCTCTCCAAAGGGGAGGCCACTGCCGCTGATACGGAGTTCATCATAACGCCCATTCAGGTAGTGACAGAGGGCGGAGGCAACAACCAGTCGAGCTATGTATCGAACATCGTTCCCTACATCTCTAATCCCGCTATGGCACAGCTGATGTTGGACCGGGCAAAAATTAAGTTCACTTTTAGCAAGCAAGTCGTGAATTTTTAGTATCTTTGCACCGTTGAAATAACCAAGCCGCAATAGCTCAGTCGGTAGAGCATTTCATTCGTAACGAAAAGGTCGTGGGTTCGAGTCCCACTCGCGGCTCAAAATGTCCTTCTAAATCATGAATTTAGAGGGATGTTTATTTTTGTTGATTCTCAATCGGTCCGCAGTTATTCCTTTTTTGTACATTTGTGGTGAGAATTGGGGACATTTCCGATATTCCCATATGTAAAAGGAAAGTATGAAAGCGATAGTCAATTATATATGGTTATTGTTGGTGGCGGTGATGTGTATTACAGGATGCACGGGATCCGTATCTGATAAGCTGAATACAGCGACGCGGCTGGCCAATGAGCGGCCCGACAGCGCGTATGTCATTCTGCGCAGTATATATTACAATGACCTTGATGCCGACTCACTTAAAGCCAAGTATATACTTACGAGGGCGCTGACAAATATCCGTGTCGGCCGGTCCCTGATTACCGACACATTGTTGAGCGACGCCGCTGCATACTATATCTCGGCAGGCGATACGGCAAACTGGGTGATAGCGTCACAATTGCTTTCGGGTTATGATTTCATCAGGGGCGATTCGCAATCGTCATTGCGCAGGCTTGAAGATATGCTCCCGCGGATCAAGAATTCCGAATTGCGATGGGACACCTATATCCATCTTCTTGAGGTATCAATCAATAGCGGGAATTATGCAAAGGCCTGTAATTATGCCGATTGGCTGCTACGGCATACGGATGAGCCGCATGATATATTGAAATTCGGCTCCGCAAAAGGGGGAGCTAAATATCTGCAGGGAAATCATGTCAAGGCTCTTGCCATATTTGACAGTATCATTTCCAAAGGAATACCCGGTCGGGTTCGGCCTGAGTTATCCAAGGAGTTCTATCTTGAATATGCTGAGATTCTTGACGGAGCCGGGCATTCATCCGATGCTGTCAAGATTATGGACAGCATATATCGGCATAGTGCTCCCATCGGTGAGACTGAGAAAGTGCAGCGGGAAGTATCTTTAGCGCAATTCTATGCCAATTCGGGTGATATTCATAGGGCAAATGCATTGCTTGACAGCATAAACCACGATGGCACCCAATCCGTGTTTGAGATCTACGCATATATCGGTATGCTGAAAACCGCCTTGCAATTCCAGGAGTCGGGAAAATTGCCGTCGGATCTGATGCATCAAGTCACCAAGAATATGCACCGCAACTACAGGTTTGCACAGTTTGACCGGCAGACAGCAATGGAATCGGCTATAGAACTCAACGAGGACAATTATAGACTGAAATTGCAGCGACAGAGGCTATGGCTGCTTTTGTCGGGTATCTCCATGCTGGTGATAGTTAGCGGTGTCATTGTTTATTTTATACTTAGCCGCCGCAAACAACGCATGACAGAGGCCGAGGAGCGTGCCGAGACATTGGAGCGGATGCTTGAGGATATGAATAAAGTGAGTGCTTCATCAGACAGCGACAAGCTGAAAGCCGCTTTGCTACGTCAGCTCGGGATATTCAAGACATTTGCCGCCACACCTACCCAACAGAGCCGTGATGCGCTTAGGAAAATTTCCACAGTAGGCAATGGTGGCATCTCAATCGAATCATTGGTGGACTGGCCGGAATTCTACTTAATGATCGATAACATCTACGATGGATTTCATTCAAAACTGATCAGTAAATATCCCGAAACATTCAATGACAAGGAACAGCAGATTATAGTGCTGCTTAAAGCCGGATTCTCGACAAAAGAAATAGGGGTGCTTACAGAGCAGTCATCCGCTACAATCTATACACGAAAATCAGTAATCCGGAAGAAGCTCCGGACCACTGAAAACGGTGACTTCATTGCTCAGATAGATGAACAGATCAAAGGTATCTGACCCCATTTAGATCCCCTACGCCTCCATTTAGATTTTTAATATGCGTTATTGCTGATAACCAGTGAATTACCTGCTGGTTGTTCAGATAATTTATATGCCCGTTGAGTGGGCATAAGCCGTTTTCTGATATTAGTTTTGCAGTATCGGAACACACAGATTCCGCATCAAAACTTAACATCAAATTTCAGAAAATTATGGCACGAAACAAACTGATCATTCTGATTCTGTCCGTGGCGCTTCTTCCTCTGGTAGCCGCTTGCATGAAGGAATCGGACAAAAGTAAAATCTCCCGGACCATGGGCGCCTATGTGGAGCGGACTCTCAGCGAAGGAGAGACATTTGACTTCGTGGGACTTTCCAATCGTCGTGATACGGTGTTCATGGGAATGACACGGCCATGCGCAGGAGTAATATATACTGTTACCGACAGCCGGTCAGGCGATAAGACCCGGCACTTCGCCGATGTGATTTTTTCCGATGATTACAAAACAGCTCTTTGGGTAAAAGAACTGGATTTCGATCCGATAGAATTTGTCGAAGAAAAAGTAAAAGAACAGTTCAAGGGGAAAATCAGGGAGAAATTAGCAAAATAACCAAACATCATATTCAATTAAAAATACGCAGATATGAAAACAATATCGATTCTCGCACTCGCTGTTACCATTGGTGTTCCGGTAATGGCACAGACTGCCGGAGTAGAGACCGACAGCATAACCTACACACTCGGTGAAGTGACGGTAAAGGCCAATCCACGTGTTACCACTCTTAAAGGGGATGCCATGTTGACCCGGGTGGCAGGCACTCAGCTTGAACATGCCGGCACGGCCAATGATGTTCTGCCTCAAGTGCCGATGGTGCTCGGTTCTGACGGCAATTTCGAGGTGTTCGGCAAAGGAAGTCCCGCAATATATGTCAACGGGCGCCTTTTGCAGGACGTGTCGGAACTGGCGCAGATCAGTTCCTCCAATATTAAGAATGTGGAAGTGGTGACCAATCCGGGGGCCAAATACGGAGCTTCGGTTAAGGCTGTGATCAACATTACACTCAAAGCACCGCAAGGCGACGGATTCAGTGGCCTGATACGTGCACAGGGCGCGGTGCAGAAATATGGCCGGACTATGGATCAGATCAATCTGAAATACCGCACCGGTGGCTTGGAAGTATTCGGAAACTTCGGTTATTTAGGAGGGAAGCATGAGGATGCAAACACCATAGATATGCTGACACGCTCCTCCGTTCTCTGGGATCAGATAATGCAGCAGGACGGATATGCTAAGGTTCACGACTTTTATGGCAAAGCCGGATTCTCCTACATGTTCAATCCCCGCCACTCGATAGGCGCTTATTACACCAACGGCTTCCATAAAGCCGATGCCAACCATTCCGGTTTCAGCAGCATCCTGACCGATGGAATGCCTTATGACGAGCTCTCGGTGGATGTGCATGAGGAGTCAAATACAATGCCTAAACATCATGCCAATCTGTATTATAACGGCACCATAGGCAAACTCGGCATAGACTTCAACACTGACTTTATGTGGCAGAAGAAAAACTCTGATCTCTTTAACAATGAAGTGAGCGGGAATTTTGAAGATGCGCAGGTCACTTCCCGTACTACAAACCATAGCCGGCTGTTCGCTGAAAAGCTTGTGCTGAGTTATCCGGTATGGAAGGGCAGCGTGGAGTTCGGCGAAGAATACACATCATCGCGCTTCGCAACGGATTATATTACCGACGCCTCACTGTTGACAAGCGCTGACTCACGCGTGGATGAGAACAATATCGCAGGATTCGTGCAAATAGCCCAACGCTTCGGAGTGTGGAACGTCGGAGCAGGCTTGCGCTATGAACATGCCGCTTTCAAATATCTTGAAAACGGGCAGAGGCGTGATGACATGAGCCGCAGCTACAACAACCTGTTCCCTTCAGTTTCTGTATCAACCACACTCCGTAAAGTGAGGATGGCGTTGAGCTACACACATAAAATACAGCGGCCGTCTTACAGCGCGCTTGACGGCACGGTGGACTATATCAACCGTTTCACTTTTGAAGGTGGTAATCCTTACCTGAAACCGGAAAAGATTCATAACATAGAGCTTTCCGGAACGTGGGATAAGTTTTTCGGTACGCTATCATATTCCTATAAAAAGGATCCTATACTCAACACAACGGTACCTTACGGGGATGATGGAGAAATAAAACTTATCACAAAGGAAAACTTTCCGAAGATACAGCAGCTTGAGGCATTTGTAGGGGGACAGTTCCGACTCGGCATCTGGTACCCCAAAGTAAATGCCGGCATAATCAAGCAATGGCTCGACATTGATTATAACGGACGCCGCAAGAGTCTCGACAATCCGATAGGCCTTGTTCAGTTTCAAAACGCTATCCATCTTCCGGGTGACATCTGGTTGAATGTTGACTTGCAATGGATGAGTGCCGGAAATGGTGAGAATGCAAAAATCACATCCACTTCCTATCTGAACGCCAAACTCTACAAGGCATTTTTCAAGAACAGTTTCAGTGTCACATTGGAGGCCAATGATATATTCAACAGGAATATAAAGGACTTTACTTTCTACAACAAGGATGTTACAATATCCAAGTCCCACCATATTACAAACCGTACATTTCAACTGACGTTGCAATACACTTTCAACGTAACCCGTGACCGCTATGCGGGTAAAGGTGCCGGCAATAACGAGTTCAACCGGTTCTGATAACAGATATATTCATGCAGGAAGAATAGCCCTCGGCAATGATTATGCCGGGGCTATTCGTATGTGGCGTAAAAGTCAGTGGGCTGGTTCCATGTGGATGGTGATCAGCGTTCCGGTGCCGAAAGTGTCACGCAGCTTATGTTCAATTTCGCTTGCTATGGCATGGGCTTGATTCAGAGTGAGGTTGCCGTCCATTTTTGCGTGAAAGTCGATGGCTATGGCATTTCCTATCTTTCGTGTGCGCAGCCGGTGCATGTCTATTACACCGGGCACTGATAGTATGACAGAGGAAATCTTATCGGTTTCTGCCTTGGGCAGCGAGCTTTCCAGCAGTTCGTTTATGCTCGGACGCATTATGTCGTAAGCCGCCTTGATAATAAAGAAGCTGACGATTACTGCCGCCAGAGGATCAAGAATCCTCCAGTTCTCACCGAGAAACATTGCCCCGCCAATGCCTATGAGAGTGCCGAGTGAGGATATCGCATCGCTTCGATGGTGCCAAGCATTGGCCACTACCGCATCGGATCTGAGATCCCGGCCTGTTCTTACAGTATAGCGGTACAGTATTTCCTTTGATATGATGGAGACTATCGCCACTACCAAGGCTATCCATGTGGGCTCGGGCAGCATCTCTCCGTTCAGGCTTGAAATTACAAGTCTCAGGCCATTGGCAAACAGGGCAAAACCGGCTGCTGCAAGAATCAGCCCTATTATCATTGTGGCGAATGTTTCGAATTTGCCATGTCCGTATCCGTGGTTCTCGTCATGAGGTTTTCCGGATATTCTTACAAAAATCAGTACTATTATATCTGTAATGAAGTCAGTAAGAGAGTGTACCGCGTCGGCCACCATGGCAGAGCTGCGCCCCAATATGCCGGCCGCGAATTTCAGCACAATCAGCACTGCGTTGACAACGCTGCCGATCAGCGTCACTCTGTATATTTCCTTTTCACGATTATCCATACACATCATTAATTGAAGTGCGAATTTACAAAAAAATATCATTCCCTTACAATGATGCGATGATCAGCGAATTGGCATTGTCAACAGCCGAAGTATCAAGAGTGGCCAGATAGATCTGTGTGGTGGTTTCGGAGTCGTGCCCCATCCCTTCGCTTATCACGCTTATCGGTACCCCTTTTGTCCGGGCAGCTGACGCCCAGCTGTGTCGTGCCGCATATAGGCTCAGTTGTATGGAAATTCCGGCCATACGGGCCACAGTTTTCAGATTGCGGTTTATCGTGTAGGTTCTATTCCTGTATATTCTGCGCCTGTCGGTAGCTTCAGGAGGAATTATAGGCAACAGATATGCACCGGTTGAGGTTGAATATTTGTCAATGATCTGCTGCATCTCACGGGTCCATAGAATGGTGAGCTGCTGGCCTGTTTTACGGCGCCGGTAAATTATCCTTCCGTCAAGAAGATCGGATTTTTTCAGGAAAGCCATATCTATGAAACTCATGCCGCGCAGATAAAAACTCATCATGAACATGTCACGGGCATAGTCGAGGCGTGGACATGCTGAAAGATCCAGTCCGCGGATGCGGCTTATCGCCGTAAGTGGGAGTGCCCGCTTTATTGTACGGTCAACTCCGGTATAGACGCGCCGGAACGGATTGCGTTGCTGTGTCAGCCCGAGTTCCACGGCACGGTTGTAGACCGCACGGAGTATACGCATGTAAAATGACACGGTGTTGGGAATGGCGCCGCGGCTTTTCAGCCAACCTCCATAAGCCTCTATCAGATCCGGCATGATATTGTCAGGCATTATGAATTCAGGCTGACATGGCAATAATCCGCATTCGCTCTGGAATGAAAGGAATTTACTGAAACTTCCCAAAGCTGAAGTGTAGGTCTCGGAAGTCCGCGGCTGTCCGTTATTGGCAAGTTTCGATATTATGTTTTCCATAAAACTGATCCATGTGTAATCCTGTTTGTGCCGTTTGAACCGCAAGGCTATGTCGTCGGCAGTGAATGATATGCCAGTCAGTTCTAAGGACCTGACTGTTTGGTATAATCTCGTCACATCCTGGGTTATCGCATCGCTGAGTCGGCTGAGCATCTGTGATCGGTTCGTGTCGGATGTGTGGTGGCGTACTGTGGAATGTGTAGCATCCCATTCGCAGGGCTTGATAACAAAGCCTGAGGATAATTGTATGGTGCGTCTGCGGTGTATTATCTGATAGTAGATGGTGCCTTCATCGGTCTTTGTTGCTTTAGCGCGGAACTTTACTTTAATAGATGTCATTTGTGGTGGATTAAAAATGAATTAATCCGATAAAATACAAAAACATCCGTGGTTTGGGAAGTTGGATGGATGTGTCTCTATACAGAAGCCGCGGAATTCCGTAAAGGGAACCCGCGGCTTCTTTTATTGATCGAGTACGGAGATGGCCCGTGTCAGAAAAGCACGTTCATGCCTAAGTTGAAGCTTGCGTTGCTTGACAGGGGAATGCCGTCCTTGGAAAGCTTGCCGAGTGTATGGTCCATGCCCATGAATATGCCAAATCCTGTGTAATGATAGTTGAGTAGCCAGCCGAAACCTGCCCCGTATGTTCCTAATGCAAGATTGGCTGAGGCGGAGAACATCTTCACCGGAGCTACGTTGGCCGAGAGTCGGAAATCGGTCCAGGTATAGTCACCCTGAATGCGGGTGGTGTTGACAAGTCCGAAATTAAGTTTGCGGTAGACCGGCAGAGTATATTGCGCGCCGAAATTAAGCGTGGCGGCAATCATCTTGGTGCGGCCGCCCGCATCACCTGCATTGTCAAGTTCATAGAGGGCTGATATGTCGTCGCGTATCTTGTCCCATTCGTTGTCGAAGCTGTTTGTGGCGTCGTCATTGACATTGAATGTGTAGCGGTCGGTTTCAAAGGTCTTGGTGCCATGGGTTGTGGCGAGCATATCGTTGTTCCAATGTATGAATCCGAAATCAAGCAGAGCAGCTGAGAACTGCCAGTCCTGATTAAGGGTGTATACCGCTCCGAGGTCCAACGCCATTCCGAATCCGTTGAGGCCGGTGCCGTCCACATCCATTCCGCTTACATATTCATGTCCGGTGTTTTTGTTTAGATCGGTCTTGTAATACAGGCCTTTTACACTCGAGTGCAGTTCGGCATTGGATTGTATGGTCCAGTTGTCCTCGCCGAGAGTCAGCTTGGCATTGTTTAGCTTAGCGTCCATATTGCCTCCGCCGAGAAGGAATTTCAATGCTCCGCCCACACGCCAATGCTTGTTTATTTCGCGTGAATGGCCGAACGCCATTTCCACATATGCATCGGCATGGGCTCCGAGATTGGATATATCGTAGGTCTTGTTCTCCACACCCTGTTTGAGCAGCCTGAAAAGTTCCTTTGGCGCTCTGAGGTTGGCATTGGCCCGTGCGTTGATCGACACGGTGTTGTAGCCTCCCCACGCTTTGAAGCCTCCGGCAAGCACTGTGATGTTCACATCGGCGCCTACTTTGTTGTTGTCGCTCAGATTGTTCATCAGTTCCGACACGCTTACGCCGGGATTCAGGAACGTTGTGGTCTTGCCGTCTACGTTATAGAACACATCCCTCACGTGGAGATTGCCTCGTGCCGCTACATTTATATTTGCCACTCCGGGAATGGATACGAATTTTGTTGAATCATTGCCGAATGCCGGATTCATGCGGAACCGGTAAGTATATCCGTCAACGAAATAACCGGAATATGTGTTCTGGGCGGTAAGGATCGCAGGGAGAGATATAAACAGGGCTGCGACGATATATTTAGGGTTGAAAATTTTCATAGTTGTGTGATTTAGACTGGTGATTAAAGCGTGGTGAGATAATAGCCTGAAACTGTGGCCCGGATTTTCGATAACTTTATATTCATGCCGGGACGAAGTGCCGACGCATCCTCTCCGGGTTTGGGCGCGGCTACGGCGGTGAATCTGATACCTGCCAGACCGGTTACAGTTCCGGTAATGTTTATGTCAAGCTGCTGGTCTATGGCACTTGCATCGACATATCCGCCATCAATCTCCACATCGTTGATCTGGTTGCCATCTTTGTCGATAGGATATGCGCTGAATTTCAATGACACAGGCACATCGGTAGTTACGGAGGCCGTGACATGGAGTCTCGAGATCGTGACTTTGTCGAGATCCTCTGAACTCCAGCCGTCGAGAACATCGCTATATGTTATTTTTGATCCGGCTCCAAGTTCTATGGGTGCGAAGAAATAGTATGATCCGTGTACGCTTCCGAGTTTGTGTCCTAATTTGAATCCGGTTACCTCCTGTTCGGGGAGCTCGGGATTTATGAGGTTTATGTCAAGCGACTGGGGAAGGCCGTCGCCTGAGAATATATTTCCGAGTGAAGGGAAAGGAATATGCTGCGAATTGGCAAATGCCGTAAGGTATTCCGATGGTTTTGTGGGCGACAGGCAATATTCGCTCTCGGGTTCCGACGTAACGGTGAATGGCGCGGGAAGTGAATATGACTGGGTTGGCTGACCTTCGCGTAAAGCCTTTATCTCAAAGCCGGTTACAGCATGAAGTGAATAGGCTGATACTGGATTCTCGATCCGCAGATAGAGACATGGATTTACAAGTTTTATATCAGTTCCGGGCTGGGAAAGTACATCGGGAAGATCCGTAAGATCAACCTGAGGTATGTCGAAGCTTGTCAGATCGTAGCGTATACGTCCGCTGAAACCTGTAATGTATACGCGTGAGAGGTCGAAATCCGTGCGGTAAGTGCAATATGAGGGTAGGGTAGAGAAGTCGGTGGTGGTGAAATCGGAAGCTGTTATCACTGCCTCACCGCTGATTACTTTTAGTTTATCGGCGAATTTCATAGTGTGTGCGTCGGCGTTGTATACAGCTCCGCATTTTATGAAGTCAAGTTTTTTTGCCGCAATTTCAATTTCGGCCTTTGTGCCGTTAATGCGGGAATCTGTGACGTGGAATTCTCCGCTTTCGGCTGAATAACGTCCGTTACCTGTCACATTCCCGAGTCCTTTGGGTATGCCGAGCACTACATTGCGCAGGCTCATGGATTTGAGTTTGTCGCCGAACCCGTTGAGTGATAAGGCTATGGTTATTTTAAGGTCACAATCCACCTCTTTTACCGAAACTATATAGGCACTGACATCGCTTGCCGTAAGGTCGTATGCCGACTCATCGCTTCCGAGGGGCAGCAGCAAAGGCTGTCCGGATTCGAGAAGTGTTGCTGCACCGTCAAGCGATATATTCCGGGTAGATGATTCAAGCATAGGGCTTGAAAGAGTTACGTCATCCACCTCTATCGGATCGGAATTGAATGTGTTTTCCTCCACCACAGCGTAACCGCCGTCAACTATCTGTACACGGTCGCCGGGTTTGACATCAATAATGTCGGAAAGATAGATCTCGTCAATATTGACCGGAACAGTCAGGTCATTTACCGGGATCTGTGCGGTTTTGTCGAGATCGGACAGATCATAGTCGTCATCGGTACATCCGGTTAACGCGAATGCGCACGGAATAGTGATCCCGAGAACGGATAGATAAAGAGATTTCATGTGATAAAATTTATTGATTTATAAATGTGTTAAAGAATGTGTGTGAAATTCAGAAGAAAGTTTAGATAGGGTTATTTTCTCCAAAATTCAGGTGCAAATATAACCAATACTGTGAATATTTCCAAACGTCCGATAAGCATTATAGATGCAAGGGCCCATTTGCTTACTTCGCCCAATACTTCATATGACCCTTCTGCGCCGGTCACGCCAGCCCCAAGCCCCGTGTTGCCCATGCATGAGAATGATGCAAAAAGTGAGTCGTAGAGAGGCAGCCCCTCCAATGTCAGGATCAATGCCCCGATCAAGGCTATGGTTATGAAAAACGAACAGAAAGCAAATATTTTGTTGAGAGTTTCCTCCGGCACGGTCTTGCCGTTGAGCCGCACCACATAGATGGCGTTGGGCCGCAGCGACCGCCGCACTTCGTTTACCATGTTGTAGAACGCGCAGCCCACGCGGTCAAGTTTCGCGCCCCCGCTTGTGGATCCGGCGCATGCTCCGGTAAACATAAGCACTATTATGACTACCATCACGCCCGCTCCCCAGTTTTCAAAATTGCTTATGCAATATCCCGTGGATGTTATGGTGGATATGATCTGGAACAGTGGGTCCACAGTCACCGATCCTATTCCGTCATATTTCCCCTGGGCAAGTATGGTAAGCGCGAAAAACAGATACACGCCCGCTATTACCCATACATAGATACGGAATACTCCGTTTTTCCACAAATTGGCCGGCGATGAGGTCACGGTATGGAAAAGCAGAGTGAAATTGACACCGCCAAGAAACATGAACACCATTATGACGATTTTTACATAGAGCGAGTTAAACGCTCCTATCCCGTCGGGATGTGTCGAGAATCCGCCTGTTGAAATGGTCGACATGGCATGGCACAGGCTTTCGAAAAAATTCATAGGCCCTGCCCACAGAAGCAGAAGCAGAATAACCGTAAAAGAAAGGTAGACTAACCATAATCCTCTTACAGTCTGGCTTATGCGGGGGCGGATCTTGTCGTGCGTTATGCCGGTTACCTCGGCGTTGAACATCTGCATGCCTCCGCTGTAATTCAGCATAGGTATCACAGCGAGGGTGAACATTATTATACCCATTCCACCTATCCATTGCATCAGGCTTCGCCATAAAAGCAGTGTGGCTGAACAGTTGTCGGCTTTGGTTACTATCGAAACTCCTGTGGTGGTGAATGCCGACATGGTTTCAAAAAACGCATCCGTGACAGAGAACGGATGCGGCCCGAGAATAAAAGGCAGCATGCCGAAAAGCGAGAAGAATATCCACACCGAGGCTGTGAGCAGGAACCCTTCGCGTTTCCCCATATCATTTCTGCGCGAACGGATACCGAATGACATTGCAGCTCCGGGCACGGCGGTAAGTATGGATGACATAAGAAATTCCTTCCAGTCGGGTTCGTGCAGCATAAGGGCCGTTACCACAGGCACCAGCATGAATGCAGCTTCGATCATAAGGAGCCACCCTATGATTTTGAACACACGGGGCAGGTTTATGGAGAAATATGTCTGTCGCATTTCGTTCGGTCGGAGTTTATCACTTGAATAGTTTTTCCAGCTTGTTCATAGCGCCGGATAGAGAGAACACAAGAACGAAATCACCCGGACGCAAATGGGTGGCTCCGGTTATGAGCATCCCTTTGCCGTCGCGCACCATGCCGGCAAGAGTTATATCGCGTGATATTTTCAGATCCTTTACCGGCGCTTTCGCTATGCGCGCGCCTTCCCGTACCTCTATTTCTGCCACCTCTGCATCGGCGAGTGCGAGACATTTGGCATTCTCGGTGTCGGCATCGATAAGCAGCTGGAATATCTTGCTCGAAGCCAGCAGCTTCTTGTTTATGATTGTGCCTATATTCAGATTTTCGGCTTCGCTGATAAGCTGTATGTTCTCTACTTCCGCCACAGTTTTTTTGACACCGAATTCTTTTGCTGTGAGACATGACAGAATATTTGACTCACTGCTGTCGGTCAGCGCTATAAAAGCGTCCATATCGGCCACCCCTTCGCTTCGCAGGGTCTCTATGTCGCGTGCGTCGCCGTTTATCACTGTGGCATGCGGGCATTTGTCGGCTATGCGCCTGCATACCTCGCGGTCTACATCCATTATTGTGATGCGGTAATCGTCGCCGACAAGATGTGCCAGGCGTATGGCAATGCGTGAACCGCCCATTATCATTACACGGCGTATGGGTTCATCCACTTTCCCGCACATCCGTCGTATGTTGTCCACATGCTCCTTGGTGGTGATGAAATAGACTATGTCGCCGTCGCATATCCTGTCGTCGCCTCGAGGTATGATGGTTTCATGGCGGCGTTTTATCGCGGCTATATGGAAATGATGGTGGATTTTGGCGAGTTCCTTCAGCTGCATGTCAACAAGTTGTGCGCAACTGTTGATCTTTACGCCCACCATTATAAGCCGTCCGTCGTGTAGTTCCACCCAGTGACGCACCCATGAGCGCTCAAGGGCAGTACGTATTTCAAGCGCCGCGAGATATTCGGGATATATCAGCTCGTCAACCCCTATCCCTGAAAAGAAACAGCGGTTTACCGATCTCATATATTCGTAATTGTCAATTCTCGCCACTGTGCGTTTCGCTCCTATGCTTTTGGCTATTGAGCAGGCTGTCACATTAGTCGTTTCCCATGGAGTCACAGCTATAAACAGATCGCACCGCTCTGCGCCAGCTTCCTTGAGTCCGTCGAATGATATGGGACTTCCCCTGTGTGTCATGAGATTATAATTGGCGTCAAGCATGGCAAGGCGTTCGGCATTTTTGTCGATCACCATTATGTCCTGATCCTCTTTTGACAGGAGCTTGGCAAGGTGTGTGCCTACTTCTCCAGAGCCTGCTATTATTATTCTCATAGCTTGTGTTGGGTTTGCGGGCTATGCTGCAAGGCGGCGGTAGTTATAGCCTTTCCAATACTCTCCATGTCTATGCCGGCTATGGCGTGAAGTTCTGCCACACTGCCGTGGGCAATGAACTTGTCGGGCAATCCGAGCCGTGTCACATGGTTGCTGTAGCCATGATCATGCAGCCATTCCATTACGGCCGATCCCATGCCCCCTTCGCGTACTCCGTCCTCCACTGTAACCACGGGCATTCGGCTGCGTCCTATTTCATGAAGAATATCGTTATCGATAGGCTTCAGGAAAATCAGGTCATATACAGCGGCCGAGACACCCTGTTCGGCTTCTGCCTTTAAAGCAGCCTCCAATGCGGCGTTTCCAACTGTGCCTATTGTCACTACTGCAACGTCCGAGCCATCCTTGAGTTTCTCTCCGCGCCCTTTCGGCATAGCTTTCATCTCGTTGCGCCATTCACGTATGGAGCCGCGGCCTCGCGGATAGCGTATTGCAAACGGACCTTCAGGAGCCAATTGGGCTGTGAACATCAGGTTTCGCAACTGATGTTCATTGCGTGGGGCTGCAAGTGTCATGCCGGGAATGTTGCGCAGATAGGCGAGATCAAAAATTCCGTGATGTGTCACACCGTCTTCGCCTACTATTCCCGCGCGGTCAATACACAACACCACCGGAAGCCCTTTTATGGCCACATCGTGGATCACCTGATCATATCCCCGCTGGAGGAACGACGAATAAATGGCACAGAACGGCAACAGCCCTTCCGAAGCCAAACCTGCCGAGAATGTTACGGCATGGCCTTCGGATATACCCACGTCGAATGACCGCGACGGATACGCTTCCATCATCTTGTTTACGGAGGTTCCCGATGGCATGGCTGCGGTTATTGCCACAATACGGTCATTTGTCTTGGCAAGCTCCACTAATGTCTCGCCCATTACATTCTGGAATTTTGGGGGAGCGTCGCTTTTGTCCTTGTTGAGCTTGCGGCCTGTAGCCGGATCAAAATATCCAGGGGCATGCCATGCGGCCGGATCTTTTTCGGCCGGTTCGAAACCTTTTCCTTTTACGGTGCGCAGATGCAGTATCTTTGGTCCGTTCATATCCTTTATGTCGCTGAGTATGCGTACCACAGTGTGCACGTCATGGCCGTCAAACGGCCCGAAATAGCGGATATTCAGCCCTTCGAATATATTCTGTTCGTGCGACAGCAACGATTTCAGGCTGTTGTTGAACCTTAAAATGGTATGTTTGCTCCGGTCCGTCACAAGGCCTAAGCTTTTCATGCCGCGATAGGCCTTGTAGCGCATGTTGTTGTAGGTTTTCGAAGCAGTAAGATGCGCTAAGTAGGAATTGAGCGACCCCACGTTGCGGTCTATCGACATATCATTATCGTTCAGGATGATGAGTATGTTGCTGTTTGAGTTGGCAGCATTGTTTAGCCCTTCGAATGCCAGCCCCCCTCCTATGGAGGCGTCTCCGATCACGGCTACCGCATTGCGGCGCGGCACTTCGTTTTTAAGGGACGAAGCTATCGACATGCCGAGAGCTGCTGAAATGGAATTGGAGGCATGTCCGGCTATGAAAGTGTCATATTCGCTTTCGGCAGGGTTCGGAAATCCTGAAATGCCTCCCAATTGCCTTATTGAGTCGAAATTATGGAACCGTCCGGTCAGTATCTTATGACCGTAAGCCTGATGTCCTACATCCCATACTATACGGTCATACGGAGTGTTGAAAACATAATGAAGCGCTACAGTCAGTTCCACCGCCCCCATGCTTGAAGCGAAATGGCCCGGGTGTTCCGATAAGGTGGCTATAAGGCAGCGCCGTAATTCGTCACAAACCTCGGGAAGACGGTCGATATCAAGTTTCCGTAAATCCGCCGGCGAATTGATTTTGCCGAGTAACGGATAACTGGCTTCATTTTCCATTCAGTTTCCTGTATTTTTTATATAGAGGAACAAATACAATGATTCCGGAGGCTATTATTATGAAAGCCACTTTCAAGGTAAACGGCTGGCTCACAACAAGCAAATAGCACAACACAAGCCATAGAGCCGCAATGAAGGCGAACCGGATTATCACGGATTTGTTCATTCGGGATTGTTGTTAGTTTAATATTTATCTGCAAAAATAGCAAACTTTCCCCAATCAAACCATATCCACCTCGCATATTTTAAAGCACGGTTGTAGGGTTTCTGTTTCCTTGATATGCAAAAAAAGATGATAAAATTACAAATATAGGAGATTTGAAAAATATTTTCATTAACTTTGTGGTTGTACAGCATGATTGTATGAAATTGATAAGCCTTCATGGCACAGATGACCGGTTATATGAACTTGTGGCGCGGTTGGTCATGAGTCCGGAAGTCCTGCGCTATAACAACAATTACCCGTTTAAGACTACCCCGCAACACTGTTGGCATATCTGCATTACCAATGGCGAGGTAGTTGGTTTTATGCCGGTGAAAACAACACGTGGAGGCCTTTCTCTCGACAATTATTATATACGCGATGACAATAGTGAGATTATTGATGCGCTGCTGAACCATATACTTGACAATTCCGATAAACCTGTCACGGCGCTGAGTCATAAAAGGCACACTGACATATTCCGCCGCCATGGCTTCATAACATCTACCGTGTTCGCACAATATAACCGTATGCAGTTTATACCCGGGAAAGGAGACAGTGACTGATGATCCGGCAGCTGAATGTATATGAGGCTGTACAGAAACGGTTGAAACTTGTTTTTGAAAATTTTGACTATGTTTATGTCTCGTTTTCCGGCGGGAAGGATAGCGGGGTACTGCTTAATCTCTGTGTCGACTACATACGTAGAAACCTGCCCGGACGTAAGCTTGGCGTATTCCACATGGATTATGAGGCCCAGTATGCCCATACCACTGAATATGTAGCTGAGAGGTTGGCCCGGGACAGTGACGTTCTGGAGGTGTTTCACTGCTGTGTGCCGTTCAAGGTGGCCACATGCACATCGATGTTTCAGTCGTTCTGGCGTCCCTGGGATCCTTCAAAGGAGTACATGTGGGTGCGTAAAATGCCCGGGAATTGTTACACAGCCGGGGATTTCAGTTTTTTAAGCGATGAAATGTGGGACTACGATTTTCAGCGTATGTTCGCCCAATGGCTTTACCGTAGAAAATCCTGCCGCCGCATATGCTGCCTTGTAGGAATACGCACACAGGAAAGTTTCAACCGCTGGCGCACTATCCATAGCAACAGGAATTGCCGTCATTTCCGTTCAACGAAGTGGACCCATATGCTCTCCGGAAATATTTGCAACGCTTATCCCATTTACGATTGGAAAACTTCCGACATATGGACCGCAAACGGAAAATTCCGCTGGGATTATAACCGGCTGTATGATCTGTTCTATCAGGCCGGCATACCGATCGGACGCCAGCGCGTGGCAAGTCCTTTCATATCACAGGCGCTATCCGCTCTCTCGGTCTACAAGGTCATTGATCCTGACACCTGGGGAAAGATGGTCAGCCGTGTGAATGGAGTGAATTTCTCCGGAATATACGGTAATACAACGGCAATGGGGTGGAAATCAATCACATGCCCTGAGAATATGACGTGGCGGCAGTATATGGAGTTTCTGCTCGGTACTCTTCCCGAAGCCACAGCCGCCAATTATCGGGAAAAACTCCGGGTAAGCATCCGGTTCTGGCGTGAGCGCGGCGGATGTCTTTCCGAAGCTACCATACGTAAGCTTGAAGCCCGTGGAATTCCCCATTCGGTAGGGACATATTCCGCCTACCGCACCGATAAACTTCCCGTAAAAATGGAATATCTTGACGATATCGACATTCAGGAATTCCGCGAGATCCCCACATATAAACGCATGTGTATATGTATCCTTAAAAACGACCACGCCTGCAAGTATATGGGATTTTCCCTGACAAAGAAAGAGAGGTTGATAAGGGAGGAAGTTATGAAAAAATACAGATTGTTGTGTGATGGAAAAATTTAAGAGTCCGGTGTATAATGTGATTGCCGTGCCGGTGGAAAAAGTGGTTGCCAATAATTACAATCCCAATATTGTGGCGCCTCCGGAAATGAAATTACTGGAACTTTCCATATGGGAGGACGGATATACCATGCCATGCGTGTGCTATTATATGAAGGATGTCGACCGTTACGAGATAGTTGACGGCTTCCACCGCTACATGGTTATGAAAACGTCACGGCGCATATATGAGCGTGAACATGGTTTGCTGCCTGTGGCTGTGATAGACAAGGACCTGTCGAACCGTATGACCTCCACCATACGGCACAACAGAGCCCGGGGAATGCATAATGTGGAGCTGATGTGCAATATTGTTGCCGAACTTACACGGGCCGGCATGTCGGACAGCTGGATAATGCGCAACATAGGCATGGATAAGGACGAGCTGTTGCGGCTTAAGCAGCTTTCGGGCCTGGCCGAGCTGTTCGCCGACAAGGATTTCGGCCTGTCGGATGACTGGGAAGAGGAGGACGATCATTCGACGTTATTCTGATGCGTGCACCCCTTTCTAATGGATGTGATGTATTGTGATGGAGATATGCCTTCATATTTTTTGAACATACGGCTCAGATGTTGTGGAAAATCGAAGCCGAGAGCGTAGGCCGTTTCTGAGATTGTCATACCAGAAGCAAGGTTGTTTTTTGCTTCCTGCATTACAAATTTACGGATATGGAATGTCGCCGTATTACCGGTGGTCTTTTTAATAAGGTCACCGAGATAGTTGGATGACAGGTATAATCTGTCCGAGAAATATTGCATGGAAGGTAATCCGCAAGCTACCTGACTGCCATTTTTGAAGTATTCGTGCAACAAGGTTTCAAACTTTGCCAGAATATCGGAATTTTCAAGTTTCCGCGTTATGAACTGGCGGTTGTAGAACCTGCGGCAGAAATTAAGCATAAGTTCAATGTAGCCAACTATTATGCTGTCCTGAACGTCATCATGTTTGTTTTCCAGTTCACCTTTAATCTGACGCATGAAAGAGGCGAATATATCATATTCATTCTCCGTCATGTGCAGAGCCTCGTTTATACGGTAATCGAAAAATGAATAGTCCTTTATCCGTTTTTCCAACAGTGTGCCATGCAGAAGGTCGGGATGAAAAAGCAATCCCCAGCCGTCCAGATCTATCCTGCTGCCGTCATCCTCCTTGCCTCCTATCTGTCCTGGGGCTACACATATCAGTGTGCCGTTGGTATAATCATATTTTCCACATCCGTATGTCAGTTCTATGGAAAGTGACTTGTGCATGAACAGGCCGTACACGCCATATTGGTTGAGGCTGTTGCGTATAGGCGAAATCTCGTCAAAGTCAATGACACTTATCAACCGGTGCCGGTCAGTAAGTCCGTGGTATGCGCTATAATCGCTGACACTGTTGACTTTGAGAATATTTCCCATTTAATATACAATGCTGATTTACAGCCGCAAAGATACTGATTTTTATTCAATCGATAAAATGTAGTGGTGGGATATCCGTAAAATTGGTACGGTATTCCATTATTGTGAAACGCCGATGTGATTCTACGGCAGTAATTTTACAACATCAAATTCTGACATATATGAACCGCAGAGCATTTCTAAAAGCATCCTCTTTAAGCGCTTTGTTTGCCATAGGAGAATTATCCGGAGTATCCAAAGCCTTTGCCACGGATAAAGCGGCAAAAACAACCGGCATAATCTCCCCAACCGATGGCATGGAGCGGCGCAAACTTGGAAATCTTGATGTGTCTGCCATTGGTCTTGGATGTCTGCCGATGGTCGGCTACTATGGAGGGCATTACGACAAACGCGATATGATTGCTCTTATCCGCAGGGCTTTTGACAAGGGCGTGACATTTTTCGATACAGCAGAGGTTTACGGCCCATACACAAGCGAGGAATGGGTAGGAGAAGCTCTTGCACCCTTCCGCGACAAGATTAAAATCGGCACAAAATTCGGGTTCGGGGTTGAAGAAGGGCAAAACACGGCACTCAACAGTGAACCGTCACACATCCGCGGTGCCGTTGAAGGCTCGTTAAAGCGTTTGCGCACTGATCATATTGACCTGTTGTATCAACATCGTGTCGATCCGAAAATTCCTATGGAGGATGTGGCTGGTACAGTAAAAGACCTTATGGATGAAGGTAAGGTATTGCATTTCGGGCTTTCGGAAGCAAGTGCAAAATCCATACGCAAGGCTCATTCTGAATGTCCGGTTACGGCAGTGCAAAGCGAATATGCAATATGGTGGCGCGAACCGGAAACCAAAATATTTCCGATACTGGAAGAACTTGGCATAGGTTTTGTTCCATATTGCCCTCTCGGAAGGGCTTTTCTGACGGGGATAATAGATGAAAACAGCCGTTTCAAACAGAGCGACCGCAGATGGAATCTGCCACAATTCACACCGGAAGCCCTTAAACATAATATGCCGCTTGTAAATCTTGTGCGAAAATGGGCGGAACATAAAGGTATAACTCCGGCACAGTTCGCCCTTGTGTGGATGCTTTCACGCAAGCCGTGGATTGCACCAATACCGGGAACCACAAATCCACAGCATCTTGATGAATTACTCGGAGCCGGTAAAATAAGGCTGTCGGCATGGGAAATGGAGGCATTTGATAAGGAATATGCGCAAATCGACCTTATGGGTCATCGTGCAGATCCGTTTACTGAAAGTCAGATAGACAAATAAATTTCCCCGTTGACGGATATATTAAAGTAACATTTAAGGTATCGGAAAAATGACTATAGAAAATTTCAAAGCGTTTGTCAAAACCCGCATGGCTCTCGACACTGATGAAATCCACCGCTTTATGGATGAAAAAAGCGATGAGGCAAGGCGTGTAACATTTGAACTTAACGGTTCGTATCACACTCCCACCGAGGTCAGGAGATTGCTGTCTGCCCTTATGGGATATAAGGTGCCGGATACCCTCCGGGTATTTCCTCCGTTTTACAGTGATTTCGGTAAAAATATCACGATTGGAGAAAACGTGTTTATCAACGCCTGCTGCCATTTTCAGGATCATGGCGGGGTAACTATCGGCGACGGCTGTCAGATAGGGCATAATGTAGTTTTCGCCACCCTCAATCATGGTCTGTTGCCTGAAACCCGGAAACATACCTATCCCGCTCCTATCGTTTTAGGTAAAAATGTATGGGTTGGTTCAAATGCAACAATACTGCAAGGGGTGACCATCGGGGATAACGCAGTCATTGCCGCCGGTGCGGTTGTGACAAAGGATGTTCCCGAAAACACGGTTGTAGGCGGTGTCCCGGCAAAATTCATAAAGACAATATGATACAGAAATATGAAAAGAATACGCCTCAAAAGCGTGTGTTGCAAAGTTAATGTTAAAAACATATATCCTACATTGTGGATATGAAGTTTGATATTCATTAGACGAACTTTGGCGGGGGGACGGGCGTTGTATGGTAGTGTTTACAAACCACCTTGCCTATGACTGACAAGACTATTTATTCCCGATTTAAAAAGATTGCAGATAAATATCCTGATGCGCCGGCCATAATTGAGGACGGCAGAATAACTACCTACAGGCGTCTCGACGCACGTGTCAATGATATAATGTGGAATTTTGCCTACCATCCGCATAAACGGATAGGCATTGTCATGGACCACGGTGCGCATATGATAGCTGCCATACTGGCGGTGCTCAAAAGCGGTGCTTCCTACGTGCCGGCGGAAAAATCCCTTCCGCCCGACCGTATTGATTATATGATGCGTAATGCAAGGGTGAAACTTGTCATAGATGACTCTTTCTGCCGGGAGGCCGAGGCAGTGTGCACATCGTTTACAGATCGGTCGGATGCAACATCCGAGGCTTATGTGCTTTACACATCCGGCACTACCGGGCGCCCCAAAGGCGTCCGTATAGATAATTCCAACGTGTTGAATTATGCCGACGCTTTCGAGGATGAATTTCATATCGGGCCTGGCGATGTCATGTTGCAGTGCTCGGTGTGCTCGTTCGACATATTTGTAGAGGAAGTCTTCGCGGCCCTCCTTAACGGAGCGGCTCTGGCCGTTCCCGATGCCGGGGTTGTTGCAGCAGGCGCCGAGGCCCTTGTTGATTTTGCCGGACGGCATGGTGTGACTGTGATAAGCGGGTTCCCGTATCTGCTTGCTGACTTCAACAAGCTTCCGTCGCTTCCGTCATCGTTGCGGCTTCTTGTCAGTGGTGGCGATGTGCTGCGCCATTCCTATATTGATAATCTCAAAGGGCGTGGAATAAAGATCTACAACACCTACGGACCGTCGGAAACCACTGTATGCGCCACCTATCAGCGGTGCGACAATATCGATCCTCTGCCCGACGGCACTTATCCTATCGGCCGCCCGGTAAAAGGTGTTGAAGTGCGGATTGAGAGGGGAGAGATATGCATCCTCGGCAAGGGGGTAGGGCTGGGATATGTGGGATCCCCTCCGGAGCGCCGCAATTTTCTCCGTACACCGCAGGGCGAGCGTATGTACCGTAGCGGCGATTTAGGCTACATTCTTCCCGACGGCGCGATAGCATTCATGCGCCGGAAGGATGATCAGGTAATGATAAAGGGCAAGCGTGTCGAACCTCGGGAGGTAGAGAATGTGCTCAATCTGGCTCCTGATGTGGAAAAAGGGGTAGTGTGTCCGTTTGCCGATGCTCACGGCCTTGCCTATCTCGTGGCCTATTTTGTGCCGCGGGGCGATTATTCTCTTGGCAGGATCAGGAAATGGCTTGCATCTAAACTTACCGATTTCATGATACCGCAATATTTTGTGGCCATGGACACCATCCCCCTCACGAGCCATGGCAAAGTGGATAAAAAGTCGCTGCCCGTGATACTTAGAGACTGATGATCATGGTGGAGATAACTGATATAAACGACATTGACGCCCTCATGTCATGGCGGCGTGAAGTTATAGAATGTGTGTTCGGCATTGCCCCCGACAGCGCTCTGATACGTGCCAACCGCGATTATTACCGTGATCATATGGCATGCGGCGACCATTTTGCCGTGGAAGCTACCGTGAATGGATTTCGGGCCGGTTGTGGCGGCGTATGTTTTCATTCCGAACTGCCGTCACCCGACAATCCGTTGGGCCTGTGCGGGTATATCATGAATGTGTATGTGCGTCCGGAGTTCAGGCGTCAGGGCACAGGCAATGCCATTGTCGGCGCATTGGTGGAGGCGGCCCGCAGGCGCGGATGTGGCAAAATATATTTAGAGTCAACCGAAAAGGGACGCTCGCTTTATCTTCATGCCGGCTTCAGGGCAATGAACGATATGATGAAGTTATGATACATGAGTTTGAATCAGGGTCTCTGAAATGTACATGTAGTGTGGCTTCCGATGCACGGGTGGCCTATGTTCTTTATCCCATGGATATACTTGGGGAATGGATAGAGAGTGCATCTGCCCGGTTTAATACATCCATAGTAGTGATAACCGGTATGGACTGGCAGAATGACCTGACCCCATGGTGGGCACGGGGAGTTCCATCGGGTACACCTGATTTTGATGGTAATGCCCCCCAGTTTCTCAGACTTCTGACCGAGATGATAATCCCTGACGTTGAGAGGCGTCTATCTCTTCATCCCACAGTCCGTGATTTGGTTGGTGTGTCCTTATCAGGCCTTTTCACTCTTTGGCAGTGGATGGTATGCGGCATGTTTCGTAGCATAGCATCCCTATCGGGTTCCTTTTGGTATGAAGGATTTACCGAATGGCTTGCTTCACGTCCCATACCGTCCGGTAAAGGTTCGGCCTATATCCTTCTTGGTAGAAAAGAGGGGGAATCGCCTGTGCCGCAGTTCCGCACCGTGACTGATGAAACGCAACGCGTGGTTGATTCATTGTGCTCAAAAGGCGTGCTCACCACTTTTGATATTGTCCCCGGCAATCATTACCAGTTTCCCATCGAACGCATAGAGCGGGCTTTCACTCATCTTTATATGCAGTAATTCTTTTTTTATTGTGAAATAGGTGGGGTGTGGTGTTGGATTATCGCCGGAAAGTGTGTAACTTTGCAGTCGCTTTTTAGCATCCCGCGTGTGATGGGAAATTAAGGAGCATCTGCATAAACTTAATTTTGAGTAACACATTAAACAACAATCCGAAATGAAAACATTTCAGCTCTCAGCCGAACCCCGTACGGATCTCGGCAAGAAAGCAGCTAAAGAGCTGCGCAAGGAAAACAAAATTCCCGTAGTGCTCAACGGTGGCGAACATGTGGAACTGCCCTTCAAAGGCACCCTCAAGCCCGGTGAGAAAATTGTAGAGACAGGCAACGGAAAAGGCCTTATCACCACTGACCTCACAGTTACCCAGGAAGCAGTGCGCAAGCTCGTTTATACTCCCGACATCTTCGCTATCGAAGTCGACATCAACGGCGAAAAGCGCATGGCTGTGCTCAAGGATCTCCAGTTCCACCCCGTGAAGGATACCATCCTCCACATGGATCTTCTTGAAGTAAGCGACAAGAAACCCGTGGTTATCGAAGTGCCTGTGAAGCTTGAAGGCCATGCCGAAGGTGTGAAAGCCGGTGGTAAGCTTACCCTTTCCATGAAGAAGATCCGCGTGAAAGCAATATACACCCAGATCCCCGAACGTGTTGTCATCAACGTTGACAACCTCGGTCTCGGCAAGCCACTCCAGATCGGCGACCTCCACTTCGAGGGTCTTGAACTGATGAATGCAAAGAACGCCGTGGTTTGCGCCGTACAGCTCACACGTGCCGCCCGTGGTGCCGCAGCTGCCGCAGCCGCAGGTAAATAATCTGAGCGCGTATGAAACATTTGATTGTTGGGCTGGGTAACATCGGCGAGGAATATCGCGGTACCCGCCACAACAT
>URII01000027.1 GCA_900547825.1 uncultured Porphyromonadaceae bacterium | reverse complement strand
GATTATGCGTTTATCGACTCGTTCATCATACTCATTGCCTTCGAAGGCGAAGCACTGTTGCGCTACGACGAAGGCGAAATCAAATTGTGTGCCGGACAAACGGTGATGTTTCCGGCCACGACAACAAGCGTTGAAATTATACCCGGAACGCAGGGCTTCAAAGCACTCGAAACCTTCTGCTAACCTGCTGTCAACGCTCCTGTTCCTCCGCCGTTCGGAAAAGCGTATCCCGCGCGTGTTGCGTGGTTCGCTTTTCCCCTTACGGCTTCTGCGATCAACCCATAGAAACTCTGTTTGCCACATGTCTTCATTTTCCGAACAGCCAGATGTTCAGCCTGCATACATACGTCGCTTCAATGCCGAACGTGCACAGATGCTGTATGTCGAAGCACTCAAGCTGATACGCAAAGGAAAACTCTATCGCGACCCTTCCTTTACTGCAGGTGCTTTGGCACAACAACTTTGAAACTTGGTGAACGCAAGTTCTACGAGGCCAAGTGCCATCTCTGCCATGTGGCTACGCTTCACACCCGCCCGCTCGGCTCCACGCTGCTCAACGGCACACGCCTGCCGTGGCTCGGCAACCAGACCATACACCCCTACAGCGATTTCCTGTTGCACGACATGGGTTCCGAGATAATGGGTGTGGGCCTCAACGATAATTATGTGTCGGGGCTCGCTATGGGCAATGAATGGCGCACCACACCGCTGTGGGGCATAGGGTTGCAGGAGAAAGTCAATGGTCACACCTATTTCCTTCACGACGGACGCGCACGCAATTATGTCGAAGCCATAATGTGGCATGGCGGTGAAGGGGAGGCGTCGAAAAATCTTTTCAAAAAAATGTCGAAAAACGAGCGTGATGCGCTTGTGGAATTTCTTAAATCACTGTGATGAAAAAGTTCGCTATAATGATATTGGCCGCATTGGCGGCTCTTCCGGCGTCGGCACAGTATGACGCCGACACGGAGAACGGCGTTGTGTCGCTGGCCGGACGCAAAGGGTTTGTGTGGGGCAGCAAGGACGGCCGCTTTGAATTCAAGCCCTATCTGCTTGTGCAGACGGCCGTTGATTTCAACTATTACGATGATGAGGGACTTGATGCGGCCTACAATCAGGACAATGTGGCCAACACCGGTTTTTCCATACCTTATGCCGTGCTCGGTTTCACGGGCAAGACCTTCGGCATAGTGACCTATAACCTCTCCATCAATGCGGCGGCCTCGGGCGGAGGTATATTGCAGCAGGCATGGGCCGATGTTAAGGTGAGCGACGGGTTTGCCGTGAAAGCCGGTAAGTTCAAGACTCCGTTTTCACATGCCTATCTCACCACCCTCGGCGAGACGCTTTTCCCGTCACTTCCTGTGTCGCTTACGGCGCCGGTGATTCTGCCCCACTCATTGAATGCCGTTTCGCCACACATAGGCACCGGTTTCGATCTCGGAGTGGAGATACATGGTATGTTCCGCAACAAATGGGGTTATGAGATAGGCTTGTTCAATGGCACCGGTCCGTCCATCAACACTGCTACAAAAACATTCAGTGACGACTGGCACATACCCTCGTTACTTTACGCCGCCCGGTTCACTTTCCAACCTTATGGCCCCATGCCGGCCACGCAGGGCAATCCCTCGCAGCTTAAAAGCAACAAGATGTTAGTAGGATTGTCGGCCTCCATGAATGTGGAGAGCGAGAATGAGAGCACCAACGACTTCCGTGCCGGGGCGGAGTTTGCCTGGCAGCGCAACCGCCTTTATCTCGGCGCCGAACTCTATTACATGCACGTGGGTTTCACCAAGCGTCAGAAAATCGATGACACGTTCGATTATCTTGGGGGATATGTGCAGGGCGGCTACTTTTTCACCGACCGCCTTCAGGGGACGTTACGCTATGACCTTATGGATCGCAACGGTCTCGACAAAGGGGGTATGCTCAACATGCCGTCGGTGGGAGTCAATTACTTTTTCAAGGGTGTGAACCTGAAGTTGCAGGCTATGTACCGCTACATGGGCCGAACGGGGCATGCTACGCAGCTTGACCGCGATAACGACGACCTCGGCCTGTCAATGCATTCGGGCACTGTCCAGATACAATACACATTCTGAAACTATGAGACTCAGTATATATATTACATTACTGACGGTGGGTGGAGCTTTAGTAAGCTGTGATGACGGCAAGATCCATGATGACTCTCTTTCGGGGAACGATAACGTAGGGATTACCGTGCAGCTTACAGGCTCCGTGACGGGTACAGCCACTTATGGCGACGATTACAGTGTGGCTTTAGCGGCATTTATGCCCGGGAGCGAATATGCTGCGGTGAGCAAAGGGGTTGAGGATGGCAATCTGTCCGTGACATTGGCCGGGGTGAGCCCGGAGGCTGCCACGGTGGAACTGTGCCTGCTCAATCGTCTGCGCAAGCGTGTGGCTGTATATGCTTCGGCGGATATGGCGGCCGCCGGAAACACGGTCAGCTTGGACGCCGGCGCTGTAGATGCACGAATGTGGGCCGTTTTGCAACATGAAGTGTTTGACCGCTCGTGCGCCCAATGCCACGGCGGAAGCACCGGGGCGGCCGCCGGATTGAGGCTTACGGACGGAGAGAGTTATGCTTCTCTTGTCGGGGTTGCGTCAAAAAAAGATCCTGCCGCGATGCTCGTGTCGCCGGGCAACGCTGCCGAAAGTGTGTTGTGGCGCGCAGTGGCCACGAATATGTCGCAGTACTGGCGTTTCCGCCACATAGATCTGATTTCCTCCGACATGCAGATTTTTATAAGGGATTGGATAAACTCGGGAGCTGAACAATGACTGCAATAAAAAAAATCGATATACCGGGTCGTGACAGCGAATGGCATGCGTTGATAACGCCGTGTTGCGCCGGAAGTTTTGAACAACAGGCCGCGGATGTGGAAAACCAATTGGCCGCTATGTTGGACTCAACCGGCGGTGTGGCCGTGATGCGCCGTTATTTTCTCAGCGATGCGGCCAATCAGGAGCCGTTGCTTGTGTCCGACATTCCCGGTGTGTGGGGCGCGGTTGAGCAGGCGCCCCTTGAAGGGCATAAGATAGCCATGTGGGTATGGGCGGTTGAGAATGCTACCATACAGCCTGACGGTTTCAGACATGGCGGCAGGATGCACTATGTGGTGGCCGCATGTAACCGCGGTCACTCCATTCCGCATGTTGCCACACATGATATGTTGTTGGCACTTGACGGGAGTCTTGACACTCTTGGCGGTTCGTTGCTCGGTAACTGTGTGCGCACATGGTTTTTTGTGCATGATGTGGATGTGAACTATGGCGGAGTGGTGAGCGGCCGCAATGAGGCGTTTGACGGCTGCGGACTTACAGTGAATACCCGTTTCATAGCCAGCACAGGCATATGCGGGCGCCGGGCCGACCATAATGTGAAAGTGAGCATGGATGCGTATTCGGTGGTTCCGCTTGCCGGGGGACAGATGCGTCAGATCTCGGCACCTGCTTTTCTCAATCCCACAGCTGAATACGGCGTGGCTTTCGAACGGGCCACATCGGTGGATTATGGCGACCGGCGCCATCTGTTTGTATCGGGCACGGCCAGTATAGACGCCCACGGCGCGATAGTGCATCCGGGCGATATAGAGGGCCAGATGCGCCGTATGTGGGCCAATGTGGAGGCGTTGCTTGCCGAGGCCGGATGTTCGGACGCTGATCTTGCCCATATCCTTGTGTATCTGCGCGATCCGTCGGATTACAGAACTGTCAGCGAAATGACAAAGGAGCGTTTCCCTGATACGCCGCAGATAGTGCTGCTGGCGCCTGTGTGTCGCCCCGGATGGCTTGTTGAGATGGAATGTATGGCGGTAAAGGCCATAGAAAGCAGATATGAACCGTTTTAGATTGGTTGCTTTATGGGGTGTGCACCTGTCGCTGCTTATCGTGGCGGCAGGTGCCATGCTCACATGGGCTATGGGCCGTAACGGTAGTGTGTCGCTTGCGGCAGGTGAGACGGCGGTGCGTTACACTGTCGATGAAATGATGGTGGAGCATTTACCGAGGCCGGTCACACTTGACACATTTTATGTGGAATATTATCCCGGAGGCGCCGTGCCGTGCGACTATGTTAGCCGGATTGTAGCGGGCACCGATACATTCAGGCTTTCGATGAACCAGGTGGCCGATATTGATGGCTGGCGCTTCACCCAGTCGCAATTTACCACACATGGCACCGTGGAGTTCGGTGTGAGCTATGATCCCATGGGGCGTGCCACGGTATATGCAGGCTTTCTGCTGTTTGCCCTGAGTGGACTTTTGCTTATTGTAATTCCGAAACGTAGCCGGATAAAAAAGGTGTTGGCCGGGCTGCTGATTCTGTTTTCATGGAATGCAGCCGGGGCGGAAAGCGTCAGGGGCATAAGTGAGGCGCAGGCTGATTCGCTTGCCCGGGTGCAGGTGGTCTACAACGGGCGGGTAGTGACGTTCGACACGTTTGCCCGCGATATGCTCACGCAGGTTTCCGGTTCCTCATCCTACCGCGGTATGAGTGCCGTCCAGGCGGTGGGTTCAATGATATTCTATCCCGAGGACTGGAGCCGGCAGCCTCTTCTTAAAGTGAAAGGAGATTGGCTTAGGGATAAGTTCGGAGGCTCGCGTGTAGCTTTGGACGATCTGTTTGAAGCCAACGGTGTTTTCCGGCTTACATCGCTGTATCAGGCGGCAAGTCCGAAGCATCAGGCCCAGCTTACGGAACTTGACGGACGGGTAGGGTTGTTGTTGCAGCTCTATTCCGGGTCATTGGTCAGCGCACCGGAGGCCGGCGAAGCGCTCCTTTCGCCTGTCAGGGTGAAAGTGGAGCTGCTTTACAACCGTGTGCCATTGGCATTAGGTGCATGTGTGATGTTCGTCATGGCAGCCGTGGCCGGATTTATGCGCCGCGGCAGCCGTTGGCTGCTGTGTGGCGCGATAGTCATTGCAGTGTCGGATTACACTCTGCGCTGGTGGATTGCCGGGCATGTTCCACTCGGATCCATGCCCGATACACTGAGGCTTGCTGTCATAGTCACCGGCCTATGCATCATCTTTATGCGCCGTAGCTGGCCCTTGTTTATGCCTGTGGCTTCGCTTGCCTGCGCCGCCATGTGCGGAACCGCAGTTATAATGGGGAAATCTCCGGCCGTGGCCACCCTTATGCCTGTGCTCCGTTCGCCGTGGCTCGGGATCCACGTGTCGGTAGTGATGGTGTCGTACTCATTGTTCCTGATCACTTTCCTGTCAAGTGTGTGTGCACTCGCCCGTCCCTCTCTGAGGGCACCGGTGATGCGTTTCGAGCACACGGTATTGCCGGTGGCTGTGTGGCTGCTCGGACTTGGAATAGCCACCGGAGCTGTATGGGCCGAGATGTCGTGGGGACGTTATTGGGCGTGGGACCCTAAGGAGATATGGGCGTTGGTGACATTTGCTGTCTACAGCATTGGGCTGCATCCCAGGCTGATACGGCGCTCCGAGAGCTGGCATGTCTATATTGTGGCGGCTTTTGCAGCTGTTCTGATGACCTACGTCGGAGTCAACTACATGCCGTCGCTTCATGCCTATGCCTGAAACCCCAATTGCTATTCACGGAGAAGCTCATCGGCTTTGGCGCATAAGGCCTGATATGGCATTCCTCCGGTTGTTCTTTCGATATTTCCGTCTTTGTTGATAAAGAAAAGGGTGGGTATGGAACGTATGTTGGCGGCGCGTGCAAGCGCATCGTTCTTGTCTACATCGACTTTGAGGACCTTTATTTTTCCCTTATAAGCCTCTGCCAGTTGCTCGATGACAGGCATAAGAGCCTTGCACGGGCCGCACCATGTGGCGTAGAAGTCGATGATGACAGGTATGCCTGTATAGTCATAACCTTTAAGAAACGGGAGATAGTTGCTGATTGTTTCCATTTTTATTGTGTTTGAGGTTCATTATTTTTATAGGACATGCACTGACACATTTTCCGCACTTTATGCAGTCGGCGTGCATATAACCGGTGGCGGATCCACGGCTGTCGTAGGGAGTCAACTGCATGGGGCACATCCTTGCACAGCTTTTGCATTTCATCTGGCATGTGTCGGCCACATGTATGTTTATAAAGCCGTCAGGCAATGGAGTTTTATTCGGTGATACCCACGATGAAAGGGTTCCCATAGGGCAGAATGAACACCATGTGCGCGGAGCATAGATAAATGACAATGTAACACCTACTAAAGTTGTAATCAGGATGATTGTCCAGAACACCCGTCCTACAGCATTCCAGTCGCCCCATGCGAAATACATCTGCACACCGAACATAGTGAATATGAACATCACCATGAATAACCGGAATCCGAATGTCCTTACGGCTTTCGGTATTGGCCGGTGAGGAGAATATTTTGCCAGAAGCTTGTCGTATAAGCTGCCTCGCGGACAGGCATTCCCACACCACCATCTGCCACGTTTCACTGCAAACGCCACCGGAGCAATCATACATATCAGTGCGATAATTCCGATTATGGGATAAAAATAACCTATTGCAAGATAAGCTATAAGAATCCAGTATAAACTGTAGCCTTTGGACGGCATGTATCTGTGGAATTTTTTTGTTGCCATATACTTTTATCTTTTGATGGAACAAAATTACATCGGCAATAATTGATGAACAACAGATTTATTATATCTTTGCATTGACAAAATCTATTATGCCGATGACGCTACAGCAGTTAAGATATATTATAGCCATTAATACCCATCGTAGTTTTGCACGTGCGGCGCATGAACTTGACATCACGCAGCCCACATTGAGTTCTCTGCTTCAGAAGCTTGAGAATGAACTTGGAGTGCGTGTTTTTAACCGTTCAAACAAAAGCGTGACACCTACTGCCGCAGGTGAAAAGATTATCCGTCAGGCCATGATAACGCTGAAAGAGGCCGGGCGGATAGCCGAAATTGTCAATGAGGAAAAAGGTGCGGTGTCCGGGAGACTGAATCTTTCTGTCGGGCCTTCCATTGCTCCTTATATATTGCCGGAGTTTATAAAGGCCTACACCATGATGTATCCTGAAGTGGAACTGAGCATTTCGGAGATGAAATCCGATGCCATGCTCGACAGTTTGAAATCCGGAAATACGGATGTAGGTATAGCCACAGGCGGCCATCAGCAGGATGGGATATTGGAAATTCCGTTGTACACCGAACCGTTCTGGGTCTATATAGCCGAGAGCTGCTGGCGTAAGCTGCCGGTGTTCAGGCCCGAGAATCTTGAACATGAGCAGATGTGGATAATGAAAGAATCACAGTGTCTTCGCAACAGTGCTTTCAGTTTTTGCAAATCCCGCAGTAGGGGTAAACACATGTATGAAGCAGGCAGCATCGACACACTTATCCGGATTATAGATGCCAATGGCGGTTTTACGATTATACCAGAGATGCATTTGCCGATGCTTTCACCCAGGCAACGTGAGAATGTAAGGCGCATTGAAGGTGATTATCTGTCACAACGCAGGGTTTCGGTTTATATCCGCCATGATTTCATACGGCAGCGGATAATCAATAGTATTTCGGAAGCATTGAAGTCATTTATTCCGGAGGAAATGATGGAGCCCCGCATCATTAAATACGGTATAAGGCTATGATATCTGGATTAACCAGATATTTTGATTAGCTTTGTAGAGCTAAATGAAATTTGTATGGATAACAGGAATATCGACGGATTGATTCGTAATCTCAGAGAAAAAGACAAAATCAAAGTACTGTTTGTGTGCCTCGGCAATATATGCCGTTCGCCGGCTGCCGATGGAATCATGCGTCATATTACCCGGGAGGCGGGAACCTCAGGCCGGTGGGAAATAGATTCTGCCGGCACAGGCAACTGGCATGTAGGCGACCTTCCCGACAAGCGGATGCGGATCCATGCCCGGCGGCGCGGCATAGAGCTTGACCACATATGCCGTCAGGTGCGTGAATCGGACTTCGAGCGTTTCGACCTGATAATAGGCATGGACGACAATAACGTGGCCGATCTGCGTCGCCTCGCACCCACGCCTGAGGCAGCCTCCAAAGTAGTGCCTATGGCCCGGTTCGTTGACGCCGCCATGCGCTACGACCACATTCCCGACCCCTACTACGACGGCGCCGAAGGCTTCGAAACCGTCCTCGACCTCCTCCACAACGGCCTTACTAACCTCCACGCCCTCCTCACCCCCTGACCCCTTCTGTCAGTCCGTTTTGGTTGCAAAATTGTATTGGGTAATCCAACCTTTATGGCTGACTTTGCGCTATTCCTACAAATTATTTTTAGTATTAATGGTGGGTTGAAAATATTTTGTAAATTTGGTGGTGAGTATTTTGAGTAATTTTGAATTTAAAATAACTAATGCCATGGATTATATAAGAAAACAAATAGAGCAAAGGATAGATTTCCTTTCCTCGATAGGTGATAAAGCAGCTTTAGTATGTCATCATCAGTCTCGTTTTGAGTATATTTTAATTTATCTTCTGGGTTATTTGTGGAATAAAAATATAGATATTTTAAATGAGGAGGAAAGGACTTATGTTTTACAAGGGATTGTCAAGCCTACAATTGGAGAAATTGTATCTCTATGCAGAAAGCTTGATGTTAACAAAGAAATTTTTAAAAACAGCAAACTTAATAAGGCGATTGAAGGATACCCCAATTTAAGAAATCGGCTTCTTGGACATGGATATTCTTTTGAGGATTCAATAGATACTTCTGTAAGCTCCATACAAACGTTGTATGAAAGTGTTTTAGCTGCAGATATTAATGAACTTAATTCTGAAATTGACATAATACATGTTATGTCATTGGAAGGGGATTATTATAAGGGAATAAATTATAAAAGTGATGGAAGCACGTATTTGCCATGGAGTTGTCATAAAAACATATATTCGTTTACGATAGATAGCATTTATGGTTCTGTCAGCGTGAATGAATATTTCAGACTATCCCCGTTTGTTGAATTGGCAGGATATGGGAAAGAAATTTACATATTTAATAGTATTGAGGAAAAACTATTGGGAAAAGTAAAATATAATAGATTACTGGAAACAGGAATTTTTACTAAAGAATGGCAAGAATTAGTTGAACTTAATATAGTTGATGATGGCATAAAAATTAAGACGAGCAATGGAACCATACTGAATATATATGAAAATAATTATAATAAGTATATAGATATAGGGATTAAGAGAAAAATAACTGATTTTCTTACAAAGAATAAGGCTTCTGTTTGTGCTACTATATGGGGCCATGGAGGAGTAGGCAAAACAGCAACAATTCAAAGCGTATGTGATGATTTGGCTAATGATGAAAGGAAAACTTTTGATTATATAGTCTTTTTGTCGGCAAAAGATAGACGATATAATTTCTATACAGGTAGTATTGAGCAAATAAATGATTCAATATCTTCTTTTGACGAATTGGTAAAAAGTATAAATAAGGTATTATTTAATTCAGAGTCGTTAGAGATACAGAAAATAATTGACTATCAGGGTAAGATATTGTTGATCGTCGATGACTTTGAGACATTTACCAAGGAAGAGAAGGATAAAATAGAGAAATTTATTTTAGGATTGAACATTAATCACCACAAAATTATAATAACTACGAGAGCTGCGAATATAAAGTTAGGACAAGAGTTCCAGACAAGTGAACTAACTGAATCAGAAACAGCTCAATTTTTAATGCGGGTTATTGAAAATGAAAACTTGGGGAATAAATTGATGTTGCAAAGAGAATTACAGAAAAAGGAGACTCAGCATAAAATTTATGAGATGACAAGTGGACGACCCTTGTTTATTTTCCAGTTTGCATTTATTGTTGGTCAAAAGGGAATTAAAGATGCTCTGAGTTTTAATATAAAGGAAGGTTCTAATGCCATCCATTTTTTGTATGGTCGTATTTATGATTATTTATCTCCCAAAGCGAAAGATTTATTTGTTATTTTGAGCTTGTTGGTGGACGGTAACGATTTGGTTAATGTTTTACAAAAAGCACAATATATATTGAATTTAGAAAATGAACCCGAAATTTTTAACTCAGCCGTAGACGAGTTGATAAAATTGAAAATAATAAAGTTTGCCGATGATGAAAACCGTTTCTTTGAAATATATTCAAAGGAAATATTCCAGATGATGAGTGATTATTTTCAGAAAAAAGATAATCTGTTCAAAGGAAATTGTGTAAGCCGAAGGGACCAAGTAAATAAAGATAAAAATTTAGATATCGAGCATTCTTTGTTATTTTCTGCAAATTCGAATCGAATAGCAAAGAATGAAATTGAAGTCATAGAAAATTACAAACAGATAATAAACAGAGCTACCAGTCCTTTAAGTGTAAAATTGTCCGCTATATTAAATTTATCATCTTATTTAATTGTTGATAAAGGAAAGAAAGGAATGGCTCTTAAATATTTGGATGATTATAGTCATCTTTTTAAGAATACAATAAAAGGAAGCAGTAATCGTCAGGAATATGCCACTTATACAAAGATGTGGGCTACCTATAATTGGGCGAATGGCACTAAAAGTCAAAAAGAAAAAGCTATAGAAATACTATTGGAATATGCAAAAAACGGATTTGATTACAATAATAATATTGATGTTGAATTAGCTGGAATGTTGCTGCAATATAATTCTATATTAATTATTTCCGAATGGCAGGACCTGAAAGAGAGAAAGAGATATGAGGAGATATCCGATATTGAATTTAAATACTTGCGGGATAAACAGAAGCAAGTATGCAAAGATATACATGACAAACATGGAGTCTTCTTATACAATGCGATTTCTCAGAAAAAATTGAATGACGTTAGTTCGGGAGCGCGGCAAAATATTGTTGCCGGATTATATAACTTTATTGATGTGTTGATTAGATTGAAAAAATTTAGTTTAGCTTTAGAAATTTGCGAGTATATATTTTGTTATGCCCCTAAAAATTTTCATCTTCAATTTGAAAAAAAAGCAGAATGGATTAAACAGATAAAAGGTAAAGGAGGTGTCCGAAGCAATAGCGGAAAGTAGGATTTCACCTATTGCATTTATATATGCATGAGATTTCTTTCATTTGCAATATGGATAGATGCAATCGGATGGCTCTTGCTTTTATTATTATATGGTTCTCTAATTGGTTATAAGCACCCATGGTATAAATCAGCGGGAGGGGTGGCGGTTGCGGGGGTGGCAGGTGAGGATTTCGTGGCGGAGGCGGGGGGTGTCGATGTGTAGGTAGATTTCGGTGGTGGCTATGGATTCGTGGCCGAGCATCTGTTGGATGGCGCGCAGGTTGGCGCCACCTTCGAGCAGATGGGTGGCGAACGAGTGGCGCAGGGTGTGAGGCGATATGTTTTTGCGTATGCCTGCAAGTTCGGCGTGGCGTTTGATGATGTAGAATATCATCACGCGGGTAAGGCGGCGTCCGCGGCGGTTGAGAAACATTATGTCCTCCGAGCCCAACGCGACATCCAATGCGTTGCGCTGCGGGAGATATTCGCGGATGCACCTTATGCTTTCGGGCGAGAGGGGCACCATGCGCTCTTTGGCTCCTTTGCCTGATATTATCACAAACCCTTCGTCAAGGTCGGTCCGCGACATTTCCATACCCGTGAGTTCGCTCACACGCAGTCCGCTGCCATAAAGGGTCTCGAGGATGGCACGGTTGCGCGGCCCTTCGGGCGAAGACAGGTCGATGGAGCCGATCATGGCGTCTATTTCCTCTATGGTCAGCACTTCGGGAAGATGCTCGCCTATGCGTGGCGATTCAAGCAGCAAGGTAGGGTTCACCCTAATCTGCTCCTCGGCCTTGAGAAATGCGTAGAATGATTTTATGGATGATATTATGCGTGCCTGCGAGCGTGGGGCTATGCCGATGTCGTGGAGCGAACCTATGTAGAGGCGCAGATCGTCCGTTGTGGCTTCATTGACAGGTATCCCCGCCTCCGAAAGGTATTGCCAAAGCCGCCGCACATCGCGCACATAGGCCTGCCGTGTGTTGTCGGACAAGCCGCGTTCCACTGCCATGAAGGCCTCATACATTTCTATCAGTCCCCCTTTCAGAACCATAGCGGGAAATGTTGTTTCGGTAGATAGGGGTATGCTACGATGAATCCTATGTTGCCGTTGGTGAAGCTCATGCCATGCTGCATGCCTTCGAGGAGCCGGTGCCATAGCCCCGAAGTGCGCGAGGCTCCTGAGCCGAGATGACGCATCACAATTATGCCCCCGGCCTTCACACAATCCGAAGCGAGCTCCGCCACACTATCTGTGTCGGACTTATCCACGTGGTTGATCATCAGCATTGGCCGACTGGGAGTGAGCGCACGGAATTTTGCCATGGCGTCGGCGAGCGACTGCGTTATATCGAGCCGCGCGGCATATCCGGTCGTAACACGCGCGAATACTTCCTGATAAGGATTGGAGGGGGAGTATACAACGCCTTTCAGCCGCGAATCGTATTCCATCACGGCTGCGGTAGACACTCCGTAGTGTACGCCTATCTGCATCATTGCGTCAGGGCAGCATGCGCAGGCCACGCGGTGCAGCATCCGGGCATTCTTGACCGATATCATGCGGGGATGGCGCCGGTGCATGGCCCGGGCTGCGGTGGCTGCCTCATGGCGCAGGGCGTCGATTATGTCGTAGGCATAAAACGGTGACCGCTCCCCGAGCACGCTCGTAACGAAATGGAACGCGAAGGGGGAGTGGATCCCGAAGCCACGGCTGCGGTTATAACGGCGGAAAGCCGTGTAGTAGCGTTTAAACCGCATTGCCGGTAGTGGTGGAGCGCCGGCGGAGCAGCCAGGCGGCACATGCTGCGCCAAGCAGGAGATATATGAGGATCACGGCCACGGTGGCGGCAGTTTCGGTGTTGCGTACCGACGGGGGATCGAATGTGAGTTCGAGTGTGTGACGCCCGGCGGGTATCTTTACAGCCCTGAGCAGATAGTTTACACGCCCTATCTCGGCAGGATTGCCGTCAACGGCGGCTTTCCATCCCCATGGGAAGTACACTTCCGACAGTACCGCAACCCCTCCGCGTGCACTGTTCGTGTGGTATGTGAGGCGGTTGGGAGCGTAAGTGGTGAGGCGTATGGTGTCGCCCGGCGCCGTTGGAGTGGCGTTGCCGAGAATGGAACGGAAGCTCTCGTCGGCTACAGCTGCCCGGCGCAGGTCTATGCGGTCGAGGGCAGCCATTTCCGCATCCGGCCCCTTCACATAGGCCAGCGAATCGACGAACCACGCATTGCCGTAGGTTTCCTCGTTCAGAAGCACCTGTCCCGAGTAGTCCACTATGTAACGGGCGTTGAGCATGTTGAGCACAGCCCAGTCGGCATCCGATTGCTCATTGCTGAGGAAATGGCCGAGATGGCGGTCGATCATATCCTGATAGCGGGTGAGTTTGGCCGCGTGGTAGCCGCCTATGGTCTTGTGATAATACGACGGATCGGCTGAATTGAATCCCGGGAGATTCATCACGCGGTAGTTTGTAGTAGTGTCGGCCAATATTTGGTCGTCAACGGGTGTACGTGCTATCGGCGCTCCGGTCGACAGCCGCCGGGGCACGAAACTCTCATGGTCGAGGTAGCGTTTGTTGACAGGCAGCAGATCCGCACCTACCAGCACAACCATTCCAATGCCGGCCACTGTAGCGTTGATTTTACGGGCAAACAGCAGCGCAATGATTCCGCCTCCGAGAAGTATGAATATCAGCGAGCGCAGCGCGTCGGCGCTTACCATTCCTTGCCGCAGTGTTTCCACGGCATTGTAGATTTCAGGATTCTGGAGGCTGAACATGGCCACCGTGCGTGCGTCGTAGCCCTGCTGTGAGAGCTGTGCGCCGATCATGGCGTCGACCTGACGGTCACCTTCGCTGACGGCCGATCCATAGAACTCTGGAGCCACGGCTCCGATGAGGCATAGAGCGGCGGTGATGCCGAAAGCCCATGCAGCCGGACGCATATAAAGCTTTCTGAGGTCCTCTCGCGGGGTGCGGAGAATCCTGTCAAGGGCCATTACGGCCAGCAGCGGCATGGTGAATTCCGCTATCACAAGGATGCTTTCCACGGTGCGGAACTTGCTGTACATGGGCATATAGTCGATCATAAGGTCGGTGAACCACATGAAGTTGCGCCCCAGGGCGAGCAGTATGGAAAATACTGTCAGTGCGAGCAGCACCCATTTCCAAGGCCCCTTGACTATTATGCAGCCGAGCACAAACAATGCGAATATCAACGCGCCCACATACACCGGCCCGTTGGTGCCTTCCGGCTCGCCGAAGTATTGCGACATATATTCGAGATACTGTGATGCGGGAGGAGCCACAGTGCCTTTCTTTATCATGTCCTGAGCCTCGGGCAGAGAGGCGAGGGTGAGCATCCGGTGCTCCCCTTTTTCGGGTTTCATTGATGCCCCCCCTTTTACATTGGGAATGAGCAGGGAAAATGTTTCGGAGGTGCCGTAGCTGTACTGTGTGATGTAGTCGCGGTCAAGTCCGGCTGTGGCGTTGGGGTTGGCTTCGGTGCGTGAAAGTTCCGAGTGGCCTCCGCGCATTGTTTCCTTTGAATATTCATAGGTGTTGTACAGGCCCGGGAGATTGGCTGTTACAGCGAGAATGGCCGCCACCGCGAGGACGCCTGTGGCAGTTCCCCAGCGCTTCATTGTGTGTGAACGGAGAGCTTCGATAAGATATACCGCCATCACTCCGAGCACCACGAACAGGAAATAATAGGTCATCTGCACATGGTTCGACGCTATCTGCATCATGGCGAACAGTGCCGTAAGCGCGCCTCCCATAAGGTAACGTCCACGGTAGCAGAGAACTATGCCGGCTATCGTTGGCGGGATATATGCCAATGTCACGAACTTCCAGATATGTCCGGCACCTATTATTATGATGAAATAGGTGGAGAAGCCATAGGCCACCGCGCCGAACAGCGCCGTGGGCCATTTGATTTTCAACGCCATCAGCAGGATGAAGAATCCCGCCATCATCATGAACACAAGGTTGGCCGGCGAGGGGAGTCCCAGCCCCATCAGATTTGTGATCCATGAATACAGGTCGGATGACTCGTAGGTGGGCGATATCTGGAATGTGGGCATACCCGAGAACAGTGACCCTGTCCAGCGGGTGGTCTCGCCTGTGGCCTCATGGAAATCTGCCGCTTCCTTGCCTATGGCGAAGCCCTGTTTTATGTCGTGCTGCCGGAGCACATTGCCCTCGGCTGCGTCAGGATAGAAGAATGCGAATGCCACAGCCGCCATAACCGCAATGCAAGCTATGAATGCTATTGTGGTCCGTGACGTGACGAGTGCGCGCAGATTGGCTATTATATTTTTCGGTGAATATTTCATAACATCAGAGTCAGAGGTCATCGTCAAATTTTATCTCGATAGATCCGCCGTTGGAATACTGGTCGTAGTCCTGCTGCTGCGATGAGGGGCGTCCGCTGCTTTTGATTTCGTCCGACACACGTTTCTCGCGGTTGTAGGCGGGTGTGCGTTCAAGCATTTCTATCACATCGTCGTTGTCGAACTGGTTGGGGGCCAATATCACATAACGGGCCGCATCGATTATGCCCTGGATCTGGTCGATTTTCCCGGCTCCGTATTCTTTGGCTATGCGCTCCTCCGGGGCTGCACTTTTTACTTCGCGCGACTGGGGGGTGACACCGCCCTGATGCGGCTGGTGCATGGTCCGGAGATTTTCGCCCGACGGATTGCGGTCAGCTGCTGTGCGTGGTGTTGTGGCAACGGTGGGTGTCTGAGGGCGGCGGGGAGGGGTGACGGGGTCTTTACGGAGTTCCACATCAAGTCCTGCGGCGAGGATGGTGATTTTCACCGCATCGCCAAGCGTATCGTCGAATGCCACACCCCAGATTATATCCACTGCCGGATCAAGGGTGGAGATGAATGTGTTGAGTTCTTCGGCCTCGGCCATTTTGAACGGATTCTCGGCCTGACGCGAGAAATAGATATTGAACAGCAGGCGCTTCGATCCGAGTATGTCACGGTTTTTGAGCAGCGGTGATTTTAGAGCGTCCTCAATGGCCTTGGTCACACGCATGTCGCCTTCGCCGTAGCCGGTGGATATTATAGCGGCTCCACCGTTGCGGAGAGTGGTGTCCACATCGTTGAAGTCGAGGTTTATATATCCGTCGCAGTTGATTATCTCGGATATGGATCCGGCTGCTGTGGCAAGCGTGTCGTCGGCTTTTCCGAATGCGTTGATGAAGTCAAGGTCATGGTAGATCTCCGTAAGGCGCTCGTTGTTGATCACAAGCAGGGCGTCCACATGCTTTGCCATCTCATCGGCGCCGTCAAGGGCCTTGATGATTTTCTGCTTGCCTTCGAAAAGAAACGGAATGGTCACTATACCTATGGTGAGAAGTCCGGCTTCCTTGGCCAGCCGGGCCACAACCGGGCCGGCGCCCGTACCTGTGCCACCGCCCATTCCGGCAGTGATGAACACCATTTCGGTGTGTTCGTCAAATATGGCCTTGATGCGGTCGGCATGTTCCTCGGCTGCTTCCCGTGCCACTTCAGGCTTGTTGCCGGCTCCGAGGCCTGAACCTATGAGCACCTTGTTCTCTACCGGAGAGTTGCGCAGTGCGGCAGCATCGGTGTTGCAAACCACGAACGACACGTTCTTTATTCCCTGGCGGTACATATAGTTTATGGCGTTGTTGCCGCCTCCTCCCACACCTATCACCTTGATAATGGGTGGATTGTCGCAGTTGGGTTCGTTGGGGGCCAGCTCTATGTCGTCGGGTATATGGATCAAATTATTGTCTTGCATATCTGAAAAGGATTAATTGTATGTGGGTTATGTAAGGTGTGACGGAAACCGGCGTCAGTCGAGCAGATCATCGTCGCCGTCAATGAATTCTCTTGTTTTTTTAATTATGCGGCCCCATAAGCCTCCGCCACGGCGCGGCTGCTCCTCTTCGGTTTCGAAGTCGTCGGCGGTTGGTTCGAGTTCGGGTTCCGGTTCCGGCTCTTGGTTATAGTCGTTATTATGTGACGTGTCAGGGGGCAGGGGATGTTCCATACATTCCACGGCCCCTCCGCGTGTGGCAGCCAACAGGGTAGCTATCACGTCGACAGCATCGGAGGGTTGTATGCGTCCGTCCATTATGCGGACATACTGTGATGGCTGCCCTGTGCGCACCGCGAGTTTTGTAACCTGGCTCAGACGCTCGTTGAAGCCCCTCAGCTTGGCTCCGCAGCCCACTATGATTATGCCTGCCGGCAAGTCCGATGAAGTGAGTGAGGCATAGCGTATCTGTTCGTTGATGTTGGCTATTATCTCTCCCGCACGTGCAGCCACGTAATTGTTTACCTGCGTGGCGTCTATCAGGTCCGACAACGAATGCGCCGCAGCGCCGTCAATGGCGGCGTTGCCAACGGCTTTCTTGCCCTCTTCGGCGCGTTCCTCAAGGAGATTCATGCCGTGGGCTATGTCGATGGTGATGTTGCGTGATCCCAAGGGGAGGGTTACGAAATATTGCAGATGGCCGTCCTTATAGATTGACACACCGGTGGTCTCGGCCCCGAAGTCCACCAGCATGCAGCCAAGGCGTTTCTCGTCCGACGACAGCACGAGGTCGGCTTCGGCTGTCTGCCGCACTATATAATCGTTGATCTTGAATCCGAGGCGTTCGGAAATGGCCCGGCCTATGTTGCGCTTCACCGTAGAGCGGCATGAAATCAGGTTTACCCTCGCCTTGATCTCGCGTCCGTACATACCCACAGGTTGCGACACCCTTGTGCGGTCCACCATGAATTCGCGTGTCTCCACACCCACGGTATCGTTGTCGCTGAACGCGAGGTTCAGGGCGTCGCTTTTCAGCTGTTCCACGAGCGAGTCGGTGATCTGCGACTCCTCGGGCAGCCGCCGTTCCACCTCGCGGGGGGTAGCGCAGAACGACTGGCCCCCTATGGCCACGTAGACGCTTTTGACTTTGCGGGGACTGAGCCGGTTTTCAAGTTTCTTGATTATGCGGTTCACTCGGTTCGACACCTCCTCAACGTTACGGGTCCAGCCGTAACGCACGCAGTCTATGAGCTTCTCCTCTTCTACGGCAAGCACTGTCAGCACGCCCGAAGAATCGACCGTGGCGGCTGCTCCCTTGATTTTCGAACTGGCTATCTCCAGCGCTATGATATATTTGGAATCCATGGGTGATGGGTTTTATGGGGTTACATGGTTTTGTTGTTTTTTCTTCACTGAATCGGGCTGTGCCGTTTTCTTGTCAGGCTTCTCGTCCGACGCCAGCGGAATAGGTTTCTCCGATTTGGCTTTGGCGCCCTGTTTGGTTTGTCCCGGCGCGGTGTTCTCGGCTGCGATCATGGTGGTTATGTCATCGCTTTCGTCAATGTCCTCCATTATCATGTCGCCCATATCGGTATGCTTCATGGCCCGTGTGGCCACTATCTGGTTGCCCCACTTTACCGATATGGTGTCGTAGAAATTCCAGCCTTTTACCGGAAGCACACGGCGATAGAACGTTTTCAACCGCGCGAATTTGTCGCCGAGGCTGTTCATGTCGCCGAGATTCACCACATGGCCGCTGATCACCGGCACTACAAGTATGTCGGTGGGCGAGTCGGCTTTGATGTACGACACCAAAGCGCGCCATGTGGAGTCGCCCTCGATGTAGTCTACAAGCGGAAGTAGCGAATGGGGGGTGAACAGGGTGTCGGTGAATGATCCCTGAATGATGGGCACATCGCAGTGATAACGCGCAGTGGCCGACATCTGTTTACCGTCGCGGTTGATATAGTATGAACGTCCGTTGTTGTCGAACACCCGGGCCACCGGGCGCATCGGGATCACTGATATTATGAGCTTGCCGTCAGTGGTCTTGATCACGGTGGCGCTCTCTATTTTGTCGATCTGTGCAAGGCGCCGCTCTATTTTCGCACTGTTGATTGATGTTAACGGCTGCCCTTCGGCAGTAGCGATTATGTCGCCGAGGTCGCGGTTTATTTCGTATGGCGTCACGAATTTGTTTTTGGCCGTGTCGGTGACCTCTATCCTCACGCCTGTGCACAGCCTCTCCGAGTCATAATGGCGTGACAATAATGTGGCGCCTGCTATATAGAGTGCCATTGCCGCTGTCAGTATGATCCAGATATAACGTTTCATCACATCGGGGATTTGTTAAGGCGTGCCGTCAGTTCGGGAAGGAGTTCCGACATGTCGCCGGCGCCGAGACACAGCAGTATGTCGAACGGGGTGGAAGCCATTGTATCCACAAACTCTCCCTTTGTTATGAGCCGCTTGGTGGGGGTAGTTGCCGCATTCAGAATTATTTCGGATGTTATGCCCGGTATAGGCAATTCACGTGCGGGATATATGTCAAGCAGAACGAGTTCGTCGGCCTCGGAAAGTACCCGGGCGAAGTCGGGTGCGAAATCGCGTGTACGTGTATAAAGGTGGGGCTGGAACGCTACAGTGAGTTTTCTGTCGGGATACAAAGCTCTGACGGAACGTATCGAAGCCTGAAGCTCGTCGGGATGGTGGGCATAATCGTCGATTATCACACGTCCTGTCGGACCGGGTTCGCGCATCACTGTCTCGAAGCGGCGTTTCGGTCCCATGAACGAGGACAGGGCTTCGCTGGCGCTTGCCGGTTCAAGGGTTCCGGTAAGGCTGACAGCTGCAAGGGCGGCCACCGCGTTGTCGACGTTGATATCCACCGGAACACCGAGCGATATGCCGTCAATGCGTGTTTCCGGCGTCACGAAGTCAAATGTTATTGTGCCGTTGGCGCGCCGTATGTTCTCGGCATGGAAATCGCCGGAGCCTGTTCCATAGGTGTATACGGGCACTCCGGCGGGTTGCCGCGGAACGAGTTTCAGGCCTGTGTGGACGAGCAGCGCTCCGTCGGAGTCGATAAGTTCCGTGAACCGGGCGAATGCTTCAAGATATTCCTCCTCGGTGCCGTATATGTCGAGATGGTCGGGATCGGTGGCGGTTATTACGGCTATGTGGGGTTTGAGCTGGTGGAACGAGCGGTCAAATTCGTCAGCCTCTATCACGCTCCATGGCGATGTGGCGCTAAGCAGCAGGTTGCTGCCGTAGTTGCGCAGTATGCCTCCGAGGAAAGCGTTGCACCCCGTGGATCCGCAGTGCATTATGTGCGCCGCCATGGAGGATGTGGTGGTTTTGCCGTGGGTGCCTGCGAAGCATATAGCCTTGCTCTGGCGTGTTACGAGACCGAGCACTTTGGCCCGCTTCATCATCTCGAATCCCCCTTTGCGGAAAAACTGCATGGCGGGATGCTCCTCAGGCACAGCGGGAGTATATACCACAAGTGTTGATGCGGCATCGCGGAAACGCTGTGGAATGGCTTCGGCGCTTTCGTCGAAAGTTATCTCTATCCCTTCGGCCTGAAGCTTTGAGGTGAGTTCCGAGGGGGTGCGGTCGTAGCCTGCCACATCCCATCCCTTCGACAGGAAATAGCGTTCAAGTGCCGACATGCCTATGCCTCCGGCCCCCATGAAGTATATTTTGCGTTTTTCCGTCATTTTTCCTTGCCGTAGATAATTTCAGTTATTTTGTCAACTATCGTTTCATCGGCTCCGCGCAGGGCCATTGCCGATATGTTGGCGCACATGGCCACGCGGCGTGCCGGATCGTTGAGAAGCTCCGTCACGGTAGTGCCGAGCCGTTGTGCCGCCTCATTGTCGGGTATCATCACCGCCGCATCATGTTCCACGAGAGCGAGCGCGTTTTTGCGCTGATGGTCTTCCGCTACATTGGGCGAGGGGATAAGTATGGCGGGCACTCCGATGAGCTGTAACTCCGATATTGTGCCGGCGCCTGCGCGCGACACCACAAGCGTGGCTGCACGGTAGGCCGCTTCCATCGACGATATGAACGGCATGGCCTTGACCTTGGGATTGGCAACCGCTATGCGCGAGCATTCATCGGCATAGAGTTTTCCCGTTTGCCACAGTATGTTTGCGCCGGTAGCGGTGATTGAATCCATGGCGGCGGCCACACTTTCGTTGACTGACCGGGCGCCGAGGCTCCCGCCTGTAACCACAACCAACGGTTCATCCTCCGGAAATCCGAGCTGGCGGCGTGCGTCGCGGGTGCTTAGGGTCGATTCGGCGAGATCGGCGCGTACAGGGTTGCCTGTGAGAATTATGCGGTCGGCAGGGAAAAAGCGCTCCATCCCCTCATAGGCCACGCATATTGCCTTGGCCTTGGCTGCGAGCAGTTTGTTGGTCACGCCGGCATAAGAGTTCTGTTCCTGGATGAGGGTGGGTATACCGCGGCGCTGAGCGGCTTTGAGCATAGGACCGGACGCATAGCCTCCCACACCTATGGCGATATCGGGGGCAAAATCACGCAGTATGCGCCGGGCCTTGCGCATGGACCGCAGGAGCTTTATGGCCACTCCGAAATTGCGCCAGAGGCGCCGCCTGTCTATGCCTGCCACCGGGAGTCCTTCTATATGGTAGCCCGCGGCCGGCACACGCTCCATTTCCATACGGTTTTCGGCACCTACAAACAGTATCTCGGCCTGTGGCAGGCGTCTCTTCACGGCATTGGCTATCGACAGGGCCGGGAAGATGTGGCCGCCTGTGCCTCCGCCGCTTATAAGTATATGTGGTTTTCTGTTGTCGTTGACCATCTGTGTATTGACGTGAAATCAGATTGTTCGTTAATTCAGTTATTTCAGGAGGCTCGGGTTGTCGGCACGCACCTCCTCGGGCAGAGCCGCCTTTTCCTGTTCGATTACGGAGCGTTTGTCGTCACCGCGCACTGCAAACCGGCTTACACTCAGCATCACCCCGAACGCGGCGGAGATAACCAGCACGGCGCATCCTCCTTTGGATATGAGCGGAAGCGGCTGACCCGATACCGGCATTACACCGGTGACTATGCACATGTGGCACAGGGCCTGCATCACCACCATCACGGCCATACCCACCACCATAAGGGCAGGCAGAGCCCGTGAGCAACGTGAGGCTATTGCGCTGGCCCTGGCGAGCAGCCAGAGATACAGCACGAGCAGCCCTATGGCGCCCATAAGCCCGAGGTCCTCCACTATGATCGAGAATATGTAATCGGAAAATGCCAGCGGAAGGCGTGATGTCTCGCGTGAATTGCCGGGAAATACACCGAACACACCGCCGTTGGCCTGAGCCATGTAGCCATAGATCTCCTGGCGGTTCTCGGGTGTTATTTTCTGTTCATAGAGCGGTTTCTTCTCCTCGCTCTCGGCATCGCCTGAGCCGGAATGCCGGTCAAGGCGTGCCATCCAGGTGGATATACGTCCTAATTTCTCTTTAAGCACTTTGTCGTGCAGCTCCTTGGTGGGTTGCTGCGAGGCGCTGTAATAGGCCACGGCCATCTTTCCACCCACAAATACTCCCGCTCCGGCGGCATATATGAGTATTATTACTATCAGCTTTTTGAACGGAATGCCCCCTATCAGCATCATGGCTATGGATATGGTCATGAGCAGAATGGTATTGGTAAGGCCCTGCGGCAGGAGCAGTGCGCCGAATATCAGGACTATTGTGGAAGTCAGCCCGAGGCCGAGCGGGGTTACCCCTTTTTTATTCTTATATTGTGTACGCGACAATATAAGGGCTATTATAAGTGGCGCCGCAAGTTTTATAAGTTCCGACGGCTGTATGGAAAGTCCGATGTTGATATTGCGCCGGGCTCCGTTTACCTCCTCGCCGAAGAACATCACATACACCATGAGCAGGGCGCTTCCGAGGGCAAGTACCGGGATCCAGCGGATAAACTTGCGGTAATGTGTGCGTTGCAACACCAGCATTATGCCTAATCCGAGGGCCAAGGTGGCTATGTGGCGCAGCAGTGGGGAGAATATGCCTAAACCGTGGATAGACACTTCGCGCGACGATGCGCTGTAGAGTTCGAGAATAGATATGAACACCAAGGCAATGTATATGCCCCAGATATGCGGATCGGGCGGAGCCACAGGCTGCGGCTTGTCCTCTGCTCTGGATTCGGCGGGAGCTGTCGCTATAGCGGGATTTACGGTTTCGGCAAACGGATTGTCGGACATAGGGATCAGAGAGCGTTAACAGCTTCCTTGAAAAGGTCGCCGCGGTTTTCGTAACTTGTGAAGAGATCGAAGCTGGCACAGCAGGGCGACAGCAGCACTGTGTCGCCTTCCGATGCGAGGCGCCGGCATTCGGCCACTGCATCAGCCAGTGAATGTGTGTCGCTTACGGGGACATGTGCCCCGAAGTATTCGATGATTTTCTCGTTGTGCAGCCCCATTGCCACTATGGCTTTCACCTTCTCGTTTACCAGCGGCAGGATTTCGGAATAATCGTTGCCTTTGTCCTTGCCGCCGAGTATGAGCACGGTGTTTTTCCCCGCAGGCATGCTCTGGAGGGCATACCAGCATGAATTTACGTTAGTGGCCTTGGAGTCGTTGATCCATCTTACACCGTCGGTCTCGCGTACAAACTCAAGTCGGTGCTCCACGCCCTCAAAGTCAGCCAGAGCGCTGCGTATGCTGTCCTTGTCAATGTCAAGGAGTCCTGCGGCGAGTCCTGCGGCCATTGAGTTATACAGGTTGTGGAGGCCGTTCAGGGCCAGATCGGCCCGCGGCATACGGAATGAGGTGCCGGAAGTGTTCACTACCACATCGTTGTGCGTGTCAACGTAGGCTTTGACATCCTCCTCGTCGTGTTCCGAAAACGGATATAATGTCGCTTCTGTGGCGAAATGGCGCAACTGGGCCTCGATAACGGGGTCATCCTGCCAGAATATGAAAGCGTCAGCCGGAGTGAGGTTGTTGAGTATCCGGAACTTTGCATCCACATAGTTCTGCATCTTATAGTCATACCGGTCCATGTGGTCGGGCGTGATGTTGAGGATCACGGCTATGTTGGCCTTGAAATCATACATGTTCTCGAGCTGGAAGCTTGACAGTTCGATCACATATATGTCATGCGGGTCGCGGGCCACCTGAAGTGCGAGGCTTTTGCCTACGTTTCCGGCCAGTCCTACGTTCAGGCCTGCCTGCTTCAGAATATGGTAAGTGAGAAGGGTGGTGGTGGTTTTGCCGTTTGATCCGGTTATGCACACCATCCGTGAGCGCGTGTAGCGTCCGGCAAGTTCTATTTCGGATATCACGGGAATACCTTTCGCAGTAACGGCCTGTACTATCGGGGCGGTGGGTGGTATGCCGGGGCTTTTCACCACTTCCGAAGCCGTGAGTATGCGGTCGGTGGAGTGGGAGCCCTGTTCCCATTCTATTCCGTTGGCGTCAAGCATCTCACGGTAGTGGGGCGCTATGCTGCCTGAGTCGCTGAGCAACACGTCCATTCCTTTGTCCTTGCCGAGTATGGCTGCGCCCACGCCGCTTTCGCCGCCGCCGAGCACCACGAGGAATTTTTTTTCGCCTTCAGGGGTAGATGTGGTCATATGTTAAGTTTGTTTTATCGGATTTTGAGTGTTACGAATGTGATTACGGCAAGGAAGATGCCTATGATCCAGAAGCGGGTCACTATCTTCGATTCGGGAATAGGTGTTATGGGATGTTGCCATAGGGCCTGTATTCCCGCATTGCCCGGTTTCTGGAAATGGTGATGCAGCGGGGTGCACTTGAATATGCGTTTCCCTTCGCCGCAGCGCCGTTTGGTGAGTTTGAAATATGCTACCTGAAGCATTACCGACAGATCCTCCACAAAGAATATGGCGCAGAGGATCGGGATCAGAAGCTCCTTATGGATCAGTATGGCGAAAACGGCTATTATGCCTCCGAGCGTAAGGCTTCCGGTATCGCCCATGAACACCTGGGCCGGATAGGCATTGTACCACAGGAAGCCTACCAAGGCGCCGATGAAGGCCGACATGAACACCACCATCTCGCCGCTGCCCGGGATATACATTATGTTTAGATAGGATGAATAGATTATGTTGCCTCCGAGGTAGGCCATTATGGCCAACGCCAGGCCTATCACGGCCGAGGTACCGGTGCACAGGCCGTCAAGTCCGTCGGTGAGGTTGGCGCCGTTGCTCGTGGCTGTGATCACGAATATGGTCACTATGATGAACAGTATCCAGCCGCCTGTCACGGCATTGTCGCCCATCCACTGTGTGAGGTAGGCATAGTTGAAGTTGTTGTTTTTTACAAACGGAATGGTGGTGGCTGTGGATTTGACATTCTCGCCATGATAGGTCACTTCCACATGTTCCGTCTCATCAGGGGTTGCCTGTACAACAGTCTCCATGTTCTCCCGTATCACCACATCGGGGCTGAGCATCATGGTCAGGCCTACTATCACGCCGAGTCCCACCTGGCCCACGATCTTGAATTTGCCTTTCATGCCCTCCTTGTTGTGGCGTTTCATTTTCAGATAGTCGTCGAGAAATCCAAGCGTGCCGAGCCATAGTGTGGATATGATCAGCAGCACCATGTACACGTTGCTCAGATTGCCTACGAGAAGACAGGGCACGAGTATGGAGATTATTATTATCACTCCGCCCATAGTCGGGGTGCCGGTCTTGCTCATCTGTCCCTCTATGCCGAGGTTGCGCACTATCTCGCCCACCTGCATCATCTGAAGGCGGTCTATGATCTTGCGTCCGAACACCAGCGCTATGAACAGCGAGAGCATCAGCGCCGCTCCCGACCGGAAAGTAAGGTAGGTCATCAGGCGTGCTCCGGGCACGTCCATGCTGTAGAGATATTCCGAAAGATAGTAAAGCATGATCTGTATGGCTACGGTCAGTTTCTGATTTCGTCAAGTTGCGATGCGAAAATGCCGCGTACTATCTCGCTGTCGTCGAAGTGATGCTTCACCCCTTCTATTTCCTGATAATCCTCGTGGCCTTTGCCGGCTATGAGGATCACATCGCCTTTCGCCGCCATTTCGGTGGCGGCTGTGATGGCGCGGCGCCTGTCGGTTATGGAGTCGGTGCGCAGCCGCGCAGCCGTATCAAGGCCTGCCTCCATGTCGGCGAGTATGTCCTCCGGTTTCTCGAAGCGGGGATTGTCCGAGGTCAGGAGCACATGGTCACTGAGGCGTGCAGCCTCGGAGGCCATGATGGGGCGTTTGCCTTTGTCGCGGTTGCCGCCGGCACCTACCACTGTTATTATGCGTCCGGTGTGGCCTACAACTTCGCGTATGGCTGTGAGCACATTCACCACAGCGTCAGGGGTGTGGGCATAGTCGACTATGGCTGTGTAGCCTTTGGGCGAATGGAATGACTGGAAGCGTCCGGCCACAGGCACGAGGCGGCTCATGTCGACAAGCACGCGTCCCGGATCCATGCCCATGAGCACGCATGCGCCGTACACGGCTATGAGGTTCTGGGCGTTGAAGCGTCCGGTGAACATCGTTTCCACCTCGCGGCCGTTTATGTCGAGCAGCATTCCGTCAAGACGGCTTTCCACTATCTTGCACATGAAATCGGCATGGGTGCGGATGGAATATGTGTGGCGGGTGGCGCGGGTGTTCTGTACCATTATCAGGCCGTTGCGGTCATCCTCGTTTGTCAGCGCCCATGACTGAGCCGGAAGCATGTCGAAAAACGACTGTTTTGCTTTCAGGTAAGCGTCGAATGTCTTGTGGTAGTCGAGATGGTCGCGGGTGAGGTTGGTGAATATGCCTCCGTTGAAGTGCAGCCCGGCTATGCGGTGCTGTTCGGCTGCGTGGGAGCTGACTTCCATTGCGGCTACCGAGCATCCGGCCTCCACCATGTCGTGGAGCAGGCTGTTTATGGCTATGGCGTCAGGGGTGGTCTGGGTGGCTTCCACACGGTCGGTGTCAATGAGGTTGACCACGGTGGAGATCAGTCCGGCCTTCATGCCCTGGAGACGCGCCATCTCATATATCAGGGTGGCGGTGGTGGTCTTGCCGTTGGTGCCGGTCACTCCCACGAGCTTGAGTTTGCGCGAAGGGTAGCCGAACCATGCGGAGGCGATATGCCCTAAGGCTACCGCAGAGTCGCGCACCTCCACGTAAGTTACTTTGGGGGAGATTTCCGCCGGCATTGTCTCGCACACCACGGCGGCTGCTCCGGCTTCTATGGCTGCGGGTATATAGGTGTGGCCGTCGGTGCTGACTCCGCGCCGGGCTACATATATAAAGTCTTTTTCAACGCTGCGGGAGTCGAATGTCACCCCTGATATGGGGCGGCACGCGCTTCCGTGAACCTTGATTACGTCTATATCGGAAATTAGTTGTGCAAGCTGTTTCATTATGACGGTTGTGATTGTTTTTTTAATTCATTTATCTGTTGCGGTTGCGCAGGATCAGCGACACCTGGGTGCCGCGCCGGGCTTTGGTGCCGGGAGCGGGCGACATCGACGCCACGAACCCCGTTCCGGTGAATCCCACTTCGTAGCCGGCTTTCTCCAATTCCACTGTAGCCTCCCTCAGTCCAAGACCTTTAACATCGGGCACTGTGCCACGGGGAGCGGAGGTTGAGGGACGTTTGAGCGAACGGGTGCCTTTCATGCCGAGCGCTGCTCCCAATGTGGCGTTGCGGCCTGACTTGGAGGTGGCGGTCAGCACAGGGTGTACGGTCTCCTTTGTGGCCGGCTCATCGTTTTCGGTCTCCGCGAAATTGTGGCCCGCACCGAGGAAGCCGCGCGAATAGAGTTTCAGGGCTATGTTCTTGAGCGTGCGGCCGCTTGTGGAGGCTGCCCCGAAGAAATTTTCCTTGGGGTTGGCCGTGAGCACTATGCAGGAATATTTAGGGTCGTCGGCAGGGAAGAAGCCGCAGAATGTAAGACGTTTTTTCGACGGATTGTAGGCTCCGTTCTCAATCATGTAGCATGTGCCGGTTTTGCCGGCTATCTCCACAAGGTCGTTTTTAAGCGAACGCCCGGTGCCGTGTTTGCCATACACCACATTGCGCAGCATGTCGCGCAGTATGGCTGCGTTTGCCGGCGAGCAGATGCGGTCACGCACATAAGTGACCGGAAGCACCGAGTCAGTGCCCGCGTTGCGGTCGATCAGCCGGCTCACCAGGCGGGGGCGCACATAACGGCCGTCGTTGGCTATGGCGTTGTAGAGCGAGAGGGTGAACAAGGGCGGGATCTCGGTGGTGTAGCCGTAGCACATGCGCGAGAGCGAGAGCGATCCGTTGCGGTTGGATGGCACGGAGTCGATGCGGGGCACCTGTTCGCCTGCTATGCCGGTGTGCATAGGCTCAAGGAAACCGAGCTGCTTTATGCGCGAATAGAACGCTCCGGGATTGGATCCGAAACGGCGTGTTATTATGCGCGTCATGGCTATGTTTGACGACTGTTCGAGCACCTCGCGCACACGCATAGATTCAGTGTGGTGCGAGTCGGTGATGCGGCGCCCCATGTACACGAGCTGTCCCGTGGGTATCACCTCGTCAAGATCGGTCACAATCTTGTCCTCCAAGGCTATGAGCATGGAAAGGGTTTTGACCACCGATCCCGGCTCATAACCGAGCACGGCGCGGTTCATGGCCTCTATGTAGCCGTTGCCAGCCGGGGCTTTCTGAAGGTTGGATATGGCCTTGATGTCGCCGGTGGCCACTTCCATCACCACAGCCACACCCCAGTCGGCGCGCGTGAGCGACAGTATGTCGTTCAGCTCGTTTTCCACGATGTCCTGAATGTTGATGTCAATGGTGGTGACCACATCGTAGCCGTCGCGTGGCGGCACATAAGCCCAATCCACTATCTCGCGGGTGAGTGCGCGCTTGCGGGTTATGCCCGGTTTGCCGTAAAGGAGCGAGTCGAGGGCTTTTTCGAGGCCCGATATGCCGTGTATCTCGCTGCACTCCTTGGTGCGGCCCACGCCGCCCACACTTCGGCGTGCCATATCGCCGTAGGGGTTGGCCCGGCGGAACTCGCTTTCGGATGTAAGGCCCGAGCGGTTGCGCGACCGCTTGAAGTAGGGCAGCGACTTCACAAACTTTACGTCCATGTAGGAGATGTTGCTCAGCAGCGGCCAGCAGCGGCGCAGCCTATAGCCTTTGTCCCCTTTTTTCAGCGAGAGGGGTTTGGCAAGATACTCGGCCCACTGCTTTTTGTCGCGCTGCGGAAAATGGCGTGCAAGGCTGTCGGCGGTGGCGCTGAGATATGCTTTCAGCGTGTCGGCTGAGAATTTTTCGGCCTCATAGTCGATACGCAGGGTGTAATAGTTCAGGGTCGTGGCCAGGACTGAGCCGTCGGATGCGAGGATGTCGCCGCGCTTGGGATTCACAGTGCCCTCTGCGGCCAATTCCTCCATGGCCTTGGCGTTCCATTGGTCGGCCGAGATAAGGGTGGTGTCTATCACGTTGCACACCACAGCGCTTGATATCAGCATCATGAAGCCGATCACGATGAAGAACCTTATGCGGATACCCCGCTTGCGTGATTTGGGAGAGATCATGGTGCCGGAAGTTTAAATGGTGGAGCTGTGCGTACAGTCAGGCCGAGGCGCATTGAGTCGATGCGTGCCTGCATGGACGATTCGCGGGTGTTGCTTTTGTAAATACTTTTGGCCCGCACCCGTTCGGTTTTCGATACCTCAAGTTCGGCCTCAAGCTTGCGGATCTGCTCCATGTCGGTCTGGCAATAGTATTTATTGGTGATGTGGAGCAGCACGAAGAGCATCAGCACTGGCTGGACAAGCACCTCACCAGCAATATTGAAGAGTTGCACAACCAGCCTGCGGGGAAAATCTACCTTGCTGAAACGCCCTGGTTTGATGTCTCCGCCACGCTGATTCGCGAACGGCTGGAAAATGATGAACCTTGCGATGAGATGATGCCGGAAGCGGTGCTCACCTACATCATGCAACAGGGGTTGTACCACCACGGCGCATAGAGGAAGCAGCATGAAACTCTGGTTAGTCCGCCACGGCGAAACCGAAGCCAACGTAGCGGGCCTGTACAGCGGCCATACGCCAACGCCGCTCACGGCCAAAGGCCAACGGCAGGCGCAGCGCCTTGGTGAGATGCTGCAGCAGGTTCCCTTCGATCATGTGATGTGCAGCGAGCTTGAACGCACGCAGCATACTGCGCGGCTGCTGCTGGGCGAACGTGACATTCCGCTAACCTCAAACCCGCTGCTCAACGAAATGTTTTTCGGTGACTGGGAAATGCGCCATCACCGCGACCTGCAGGTTGAAGATAAAGAGAACTACGCGGCCTGGTGCGCAGATTGGCAGCACGTCGCGCCAACCAACGGTGAAGGTTTTCCCGACTTTTCTCGCCGCGTGGCCGACTTCGCCAGCGAACTGGCGCGCTACCCGTATCAAAATTTACTTGTCGTCAGCCATCAGGGCGTACTGAGTCTGTTAACGGCGCGGCTATTGGGCATGCCGACGGCCAGTATGTGGCATTTTCGCATCGACCACGGCGCGTGGAGCATCATTGATTTTACGCCAGAATTTACCACGCTCAGGGTGCTCAACAGCCGAGCGATTTGGCTACCGGATGAGTAATAAAACCGATTTCTGCCTCCGGGCAGAGCCAACCCATTGACACTAATTATTAGACTGTTATTCTCCGCAGCCTGAATCATCCCCCTCCAGCATTTGTAGACAGAGATTGTTTTACAAAAATGGCGATGCAATCGACATAAAGGAATGGGATGATAGCCCGCCTGAAAGGCCGTTTGGTGATTTATTATCCCGACAATATTTTCAGTTCGGGTATACTGTCAGGCTGTTTTATATCGTTTATCTTCACACCCCAGGGGGAACACTTGCAGGGTAAAGCACTCCAGGATTTTGTAATCGACAAAATTGATGATTTAAAAGGTCAGGATATCGTCACCATCGATGTTCAGGGTAAATCCAGCATCACCGATTGCATGGTTATCTGCACCGGTACCTCCAGCCGTCACGTTATGTCTATCGCCGATCATGTGGTTCAGGAGTCCCGCGCTGCCGGTCTGCTGCCGCTGGGCGTTGAAGGCGAAAGCGTTGCCGACTGGATTGTCGTTGATTTAGGCGATGTCATTGTCCACGTCATGCAGGAAGAAAGCCGTCGCCTGTATGAGCTGGAAAAGCTCTGGGGTTAAGTTGTGAAGCTGCAGTTGGTCGCCGTCGGCACCAAAATGCCGGATTGGGTACAAACCGGTTTTACCGAATACCTTCGCCGTTTTCCGAAAGATATGCCGTTCGAACTGGTGGAAATTCCTGCCGGTAAGCGCGGTAAAAACGCGGATATCAAGCGTATTCTGGATAAAGAAGGCGAGATGATGCTCGCCGCCGCAGGAAAAAACCGCATCGTCACGCTGGATATCCCCGGGAAACCCTGGGATACGCCGCAGCTTGCCCG
>URII01000026.1 GCA_900547825.1 uncultured Porphyromonadaceae bacterium | reverse complement strand
CATCATCATAACTGGGGCCGCGGCACATTCGACCCTGAAGGTTCCAATCAGGTAGAACCCAACCGTGTGTACTACGCACGTGACGAGGTGACAGAGGGCCAAGGCGGTAACTTCAACTTCGATTCCGAGAAGTATTTCCGTCAGTTCTCATTCTATTCGGCACGCAAGACCGACGGTTCGTATGCCTACTACTTCGTGGCACGCCTCGCAGCCGAGGATCCCGTGGCTATGATTGACCGCGTAACCGGCGACCGCACAAAACTGAAAGGTTCCTATAGAATCCAGCAGCAGATCGCAACAACAAAAAAACTGACCGGCTACAAACTCTATCTGTCCGATCCCGACGGTACCACTTACACCAATGAGCCTGTCAAAGAAGAAACTTTTGATACCCCTATGGAAGTAAGTGCATTCAATGCACTCTCTGAAGATGACCGCTCATACATCTCCGGCATTCTCACTCCGGGCCAGTACCGCTACAAGATAACCGTTACATACGAGGATGACGCCAATGTATATGAGGGTGAATCACCTGTCGTGACGATTTTCCCCGTTGTTGCACCAAACGTTACCGCAGCACAGATTGTAGAGAATGATGTATACACATTCAATGTCAAGATCAACGGTTATGCTCCCGAATCACTCGACGATGATATGAAAGCCAAGATCACAGGCTACACGCTCACCGTCAATACCCAGGATGACATGCCTTTCGTACCCGACGCCAAACTGGTCTATCAGAAGGATGGTGAAACAGTTACTGTAGAACTTCCCGATGATGCAAATTCGTATACACTCGACGCTTCCGAACTGGTGGCCGACGCCGACCACAATATGCCTGAAGTGCTCCTCGTCAATGGCCGAGTGGGCCGCACCTACGAGGCTCAACTTTCACTTGTCACAGAGGACAACTCTATCGACATGCCTTCAGCTTCCTCGCGTGCATATGTTTACGGCCCCCGCGCTGAAATGGGTATAAGCCTGAAATTCGCCAACGGACTCGGAATCACTACTGCCGAAGAGTTCAAGACTCAGGCACAGACCGACCTTGAGGCCATACGCAACACAGGCAACTGGGTCAAGGCTTCCGGCCAGATCAATCTGCCCGAACTTGATGCCGAAAGCATCACTGACCGCTACAAAGTTTCATATATCGTACGTTACGGCGACAAGGATCTCACTGTCACCCCCGACGATTATGGAACGCTGGCTGTGACTATCGACAACCTGCCCTTCCCTGTGCAGGAGGACGGTACCGCACCGCTCTATGCTACCTACCGCTTCCCCATTGCTACGGTATATACTGCTACCGCAATAGAAACAGGCTACACGTTCACAACTCCGTTCGTGCAGACTCCGCTGGCTCAGATAGCCTCATCGGCCTTCCCCACTCCGCGTGGCGAATCATCCGACGATGACGTGGTACTTGTCGAGAACTATTCCGAGCGTTTCCACGGTCTCCATTCCTATTGGTATGACGCATATCTCGGCCTGTCGCTCGACAATATGCCTGTCAGCACAGCCGAAGAACTGGGAACTGTGGTAGGATCACTCGCCGAAATGAAAGCTTCCGACGGCACTGCCGGAATAGCTCCTGTTGAAGCCGGCGGCAATTACGCCTATGGCAAACTGCTCACCGAAAGCAATCTTCCCGAAGGAGCATGGTGGCACTCGCCGCTGCCCGAAGGCACTACCGGCCACGAGCACCACACAGGTATCCATACCTCCAGCAATCCCGACGCGTTCTATGCCACCAACTCCGAAGATCCACGCAACCAGTGGTTCTGTACGGTTGACCACAGCGCAGAACCTGCAGCCAAAGGCTTCGGCACCATCTCCGACCGCGAAGCCGGAAATGTACTGCCTGCCGCTGCCGGCAAGCAGAGCGAAGAGTCATGGTACAGCAACGGCAAGATCTACCGCAAGGTGCACCATATTCACCACGACACACGTCATTTCGCTTCAGCCGATGCATATGAGGATCACGCACTGTGGGCATTCTCCAAGGATGACTACACGCCCGTAGAAGCACAGCTCTACTACAACTACCGTATGCTCACTTCAGCTGACAATGTCACTATCTCGGTGGCTACTCCCGAACGTTCGTTCCGTGCTCCCGCCAAAGCTCCGGCAGCAGATGCCGCATTCACCAATGTGATAGCAGGAGCTCCGGCCAAAGTATCATTCAGCGGAGCCACAGTGTACGACGGTGTCACCACCGGTATCGACAATGTGATTGACAATGACTCCGACGAGCCCGTGGAATACTACAACCTCCAGGGTGTGAAGGTGGAGAATCCCGCAGCGGGCATCTACATCTTCCGTCAGGGTTCGCGCACAGGCAAGATCCTGATAAAGTAAAACGAACATACATTTAACTTTTTATTTGGTAAAAGGCTGCGGGCTCTGTCGTGATGACAGGGCCCGCATATTTTATTCCAAAATTTTTTCACTAATTTTGCATCCTATGATTGATAATTCGATTTTTTCCGGCCTCACGGCTCTATATAAGACTTTCGGCTGCAAGCTCAACTTCGCCGAAACATCCACTGTGGCACAGCTCATGGCGCGCCACGGCGTGATGCGCGTGCACAGCGGCGACACCCCTTCGCTTATAGTGGTCAACACATGTTCGGTGACCGACCTCGCCGACAAGAAGTGCCGTCAGGCCATCCGTTCGCTCGCCCGCCGCTATCCCCAAGCCTCCATACTCGTAACAGGCTGCTATGCCCAGCTGCGCCCCGACGAGGTGGCCTCGCTCCCCGGGGTCGACATAATAGCCGGATCGGACCTGAAGGACCGCCTGCCGGAATATCTCGCCCGCTTCATGGAGTCGCACACCCGGATAAAGGAGGTGACCCCGCTGCCTGAGATGCGCAGGTTTGTACCTTCGTGCTCGGCTGCCGACGACCGCACACGCCATTTCCTCAAAATTCAGGACGGATGCGACTATTATTGCTCCTATTGCACCATACCCATGGCACGCGGCCGCTCGCGCTCGGGCACAATACCCGACCTCGTGGAGCAGGCGCGCGAAGTGGCACGCGAGGGTGGCCGCGAAATTGTGCTCACCGGCGTGAACATAGGCGATTTCGGCAAAGGGCGCACCGACCGGCTGATTGACTTACTCCGCGAGCTTGACACGGTAGAGGGGATCGACCGCTACCGCATATCGTCAATAGAACCGGATCTGCTCACATATGAGATAATCGACTTTGTGGCCTCATCGCGGGCATTCATGCCCCACTTCCACATACCGTTGCAGTCAGGCGCCGACGAGGTGCTGCGCCTTATGCGGCGCCATTACGACACGGCCCTTTTCGCTGACCGCATCCATGCCGTGAAAAGCGCCATGCCCCACGCATTCATAGGTGTGGACATAATAGCCGGTGCACGCGGCGAGACAGACGAACTGTTCAGCCGGTCGCGCGACTTTGTGGAGTCGCTGCCCGTGAGCCGCCTCCATGTGTTCCCTTACAGCGAACGCCCCGGCACCCGGGCACTGAACCTTGACGGCGCCGTTGACCAGGTCGAGAAACACCGGCGCGTCAACACACTTACATCGCTTTCCGAAGCCAAACTGAGGGAATTCACGCTGTCGTTCGCCGGCACAGTGCGTTCGGTGCTCGCCGAGGCCCCGCGGCCTGACGGATCCATGGCCGGATTCACCGACAATTACCTGCGTGTGAACCTAAGCGGAGCCACACCGGCCATGGCCAACACAATAGTGAATGTACGGCTGTCGGACCGCCTCGACTCCGAATCCGAAACTGTGGAAGGGAGGGTGGAGCCATGACTCCGCACTACACCCGCCTGCCTCTGTGGCGCCGCGTGGTGCATGCCCCGGTTGGCGCCATAGTGTGGACGGTGGCTCGTATGCCGTTCCGGCTCCTCTATGCCCTGGCCGATGTGACGGACTTCATGCTGCGGGCCGTAATACGCTACCGACGCAGGATTGTAAGAGGCAACATTGACGCATGCTTCCCCGAGATGGACGAAAAGGCGCGCCGCAAGGTGGAAAGAGAGTTCTACCGCAATTTCGCCGATTATTTTTTCGAATCGCTAAAACTCGCACACATATCCGACAAGGCCATGCGCAGCCGCATGACATTCTCGGGCTTCGATCGTGTTACCCCGTTCCTGCGTCAGGGACGCACGGTAACGGCCTATTTCGCCCACTGCGGCAACTGGGAATGGGTGCCTTCGATCACGCTCTGCAACGAAGGACCGGAAGCCGTGGAAGGCGCCGTGTTCGCACAGGTGTACCGCCCGCTCGACGACAAGTGGTTCGACAATCTGTTTCTACGCCTGCGCTCACGCTTCGGATCCGTGTCGATAAAAAAGAAGAATGTGCTGCGCGAGCTGCTGCATTGGCGCCGCGACTCCGTGCCGTCGATCACCGGATTTATGAGCGACCAGAAACCGTCGCACAACGATCCTGACTTCGCCGTGAGCTTCCTCGGCCGCCCCACCCTGTTCATCACCGGCACAGAGACACTGGCCCGCAAGCTCGGATCGCCGGTGGTGTATTTCGACATCTCGAAACCCTCGCGCGGCCATTACCACGTGGATGTGGTGTTGATGTGCGCCGACGCCTCGGCCACCCGCCCGGGACAGCTCACCGACACCTATACGGCCCTGCTCCAGCGCACCATCCGCCGCAACCCCGCCATATGGCTCTGGAGCCACAACCGGTGGCGCAAAAAACCGTCCGGCCCCATTCACACACTTGACCTTCTTCCCGGCTTCGAAAATCTCCGCCCATGACACCTACCCCACCCGCATCAACTCTGCCACCGGTGGCAGTGATAATACTCAACTGGAACGGCCGCGATCTCCTGCGCCGCTTTCTGCCGTCGGTAACAGCCAACACCCCGGGCGCCCTTGCCCGCGTGATAGTGGCCGACAACGGTTCAACCGACGGTTCGGTGGAGATGCTCGCAGCCGAATTTCCACAGGTTGAAGTGCTCGCCTTCACAGAAAACCACGGTTTTGCCGAAGGCTACAATCTGGCCCTGCAACGCACCGGCTACCGCTACACAGTGCTCCTCAACTCCGACGTGGAGGTGACACCCGGCTGGCTTGAACCCCTCTACCGCTACATGGAGACCAATCCGCATGTGGCTGCCGTGCAGCCCAAAATCATGAGCTATACGGACCGCACATCTTTTGAATATGCAGGGGCCTGCGGCGGCTATCTCGACCGCCACGGCTATCCCTACTGTCGCGGACGGCTGTTCGCCACCGTGGAGCATGACGAGGGCCAGTACGACACTCCGGCACAGGTGGACTGGGCTTCCGGTGCCGCCCTGATGGTGCGCACAGCCCTCTATCAGGAGGCGGGAGGGCTTGACGCAGGTTTCTTCGCCCACATGGAAGAGATCGACCTCTGCTGGCGCCTGAGGCTCATGGGCTACACTCTGGCCGCGGTTCCGGCCTCCACGGTGTATCATCTCGGAGGCGGCTCGCTCCCGGCTTCATCGCCGCGCAAAACCTATCTCAATTTCCGCAACTCGCTACTGATGCTCCATAAAAATCTCCCTGAGCCGGCACGCAGCCGCATACTGCTGCGCCGCCGCCTGCTCGACACCCTCGCTTTCGGTCAGTTCGTGCTGACAGGCCGCTGGAGCCATGCCGGAGCCATATTGAAGGCCCACCGCCACTTCCGCACAATGCGCCGCAACTACAAGGACATGCCACTTTCCACCCCCAACCTCCTCGGCAGCATCAACATAATCACCGCCTACTACCTACGCCGCCGCCACACCTGCGCCACCCTCCCCCACTGAGACAAATATTTTTTTATCCTTGACTTCGTCTTAGATACTCTCGTTCGGCAAAACTCAGGCAAGCTTGGTTTTGCTCTCACTTATTCGTATCTTTGCACTCTCAAAACAATATATTCTACAATTCTCTATGGGAGGTTTTTTTGGAGTAGCCGCCGACCACAGCTGTCGGAACGATCTCTTCTATGGTGTGGACTATAATTCCCACCTTGGCACACGCCGCGCCGGTATAACTACCTACGACGCTGACGAAAAACGGTTCTGCCGCTCGATCCATTCGCTGGAAAGCACTTATTTCCGCACCAAATTCGAAAACGAACTGCCCAAATTCAAAGGCAACATGGGCATAGGCGTGATATCCGACACCGATCCCCAGCCTATAATAATCAACTCACATCTCGGCAAATTCGCCATAGTCACCGTGGCCAAGATATGCAACATTGACGACTTGGAACGACAGTTGCTTGAAAAAGGGGTCCACTTCGGCGAACTGTCGTCAGGCACCACGAACCAAACCGAGCTTGTGGCCCTGCTCATCAATCAGGGAAATACTTTCAAGGAGGGCATAGAGAATGTCTACCGCTGTGTGGAAGGCTCCTGCTCCATGCTCATACTCACCGAAAATTCCATAATAGCGGCACGCGACCGCCTCGGACGCACGCCCATTGTGCTCGGTCACAAAAACGGCGCCTATGCCGCCACCTCCGAAACAACAGCTTTTCCCAACCTCGATTTTGAGCCACTGCGCGACCTCGGGCCCGGCGAAATAGTGGAATTTACCGCCGATTCGGTGACGCAGCTGAAAGCCCCCGGCAAAGAGATGCAGGTATGTTCATTCCTTTGGGTGTATTACGGATTCCCCACCTCCACCTACGAGGGGCGTAATGTCGAGGATATGCGCTTTGCCGCCGGCTATGAAATGGGCAAAGAGGATCCCACAGAGGTGGATTGTGCCTGCGGCATACCCGATTCAGGCACCGGCATGGCCCTCGGCTACGCAGCCGGCCACAAAGTGCCATACCACCGGTGCATTTGCAAATACACACCTACCTGGCCACGCAGCTTCACCCCTGCCGACCAGTCGATGCGCTCACTTGTGGCCAAGATGAAATTAGTGCCCAACCGCGCTATGCTTCGCGGCAAGCGCGCCCTTTTCTGCGACGACTCGATAGTTCGTGGCACACAGCTCAACGACAACGTAAAGGTGCTTTATGACTGCGGAGCAAAGGAAGTGCACATGCGCATAGCCGCACCCCCGCTCATCTACGGGTGCCGTTATATCGGATTCACATCGTCGAAATCCGACATGGAACTGCTCACCCGCCGGATTATCGGAGAGCTTGAGGGTGACCCCGACAAGAATCTTGAGGAATATGCCCGCACAGGTTCCCCCTGCTATTGCGCCATGGTGGAGAAGATACGCGAACGCTTCGGCCTCACCTCCCTCCGCTTCAACTCCATCGAAACCATAGTCCGGGCCATAGGGCTACCAAAGGAGCAGATCTGCACCCATTGCTTCGACGGTTCCTCCCGCTTCTGAATCAAAGTATAAGGAGTGTAAGGGCCATCAGAGCCATGCCGAATATCAATCCGGCCAACGACAGGTGATGGTGTCCGTAACGGTGGGCGTTAGGCAGCAGCTCATCAAACGAAATATAGATCATGATACCCGACACGGCCGCAAGACAGGCTCCGCTCACTGCCGGTGACCACACCGGAAGCAGAAACAGCATTGCAAGCAACGCTCCCACCACCTCGGCCAGCCCCGAAAGCGTGGAAAGCCAGAACGCTTTACGACGGCTTCCCGTGGCATGATACACCGGCACCGAAACCGCCACCCCTTCGGGAATATTGTGCACTGCCACAGCGAGCACAATAGGCAACGCCACATCCAGCCCCTCGAGGGCCGACACGAATGTCGCTATGCCTTCGGGGAAATTATGTATGCCAATGGCCAAGGTAAGCATAAGTCCGGTGCGTTTGAGGTGATGCGAGTCCGGACGGTCAAGCTCATCGAGCGTATGGGCCTCATGAGGATTCTCATCCTCGGGCACCAGCCTGTCAATCAAAGCCATAAGGCCTATACCCCCGAAAAACGCCACAAGCATCCACCATGTGGCCTGACGGTGCGTCATCGTAAGCCCGAACTGGCTCACAGCCTCAGGCATAAGCTCCATGAACGAAACATATATCATCACCCCCGCCGAGAGCCCCAGAGCGCCGGCAAGCACACGTGTGTCGTCACGGCGCGCAAGCAGCGAGAGACCCGCGCCTATGCCCGTGGAAAGACCCGCTATCAGCGTAAGCCCCAGGGCAGTCCATATTACAGGCCAATCAAGCATATCATATCAACATATTTGTATATTATAGGGTTTATACCCTCACACCTTTGTCGGCATAAGCCAACATGGCATCATCACCCGAACTGTCACCATAGGCAGTGACATGCAGCGTATCACGTTCATCGCCATATATCTCCTTTAGCCGGCGCACTTTCTCGTCACCACGGCAGTTGGCTGTGGCAAAACGTCCCGTAAGACGGCCGTCGCCGTCAATCTCAGGCTCCGTGCCTAATACAATTATAGATGCCCCGTGACGCATGGCCCACGGACGCACCCAGTCGGTGACGCTTGCCGTGACAATACACACCTCGTGGCCCGCCTCCACATGCGCTTCAAGCCGCGCCACAATGTCAGCTCGTTCACGGGCAGCGGCACGTCCGGCATACATGCGGCCAAGCTCGCGGAAACGACCCAGCGGCATACCTTTGTAAAGACGGCGGAATATACGCTGCTTTACATCACCGCCGCGCAACACTCCGAGTTTCCATGCCACAAGGCGCGGCGACTCCATAGCCATGGCAAGCAGCAATCGCCATGTGCCCACGGCCATACGTGCAAAATCGGGAAACGAATCCCCTTTAATCAGAGTGCCGTCAAAATCAAATGCGGCAATCTCCCTTTTATTTTCTTTTTCCTCGCCGGGTTTCATCATCGATACAAACGCTATCTGAAAATTCCACAACAGGCACACCCTCCTCATCAAGATCGGCCATAAAGGCTATGGCATCAATGCACGGAGCCACGACACCTACCGGAGCCGCACTGACCGGAGCGCCATGCTCGTAAAAATGCCGCAGGGCCTGTGGTGTGGCATTATACATCACGGCATGCTCCGTCACGGCCCGGCGGTAGATCCCGGCCCGGCGAAGCGTGAGCCTGACAGATACCCCCACAGCCACCGCAACGGATATAGCCACCGCAACAAGATCCAATCCCAACGTCAGCCTGCGGAGACGGCGCCCGCAATATCCGGCCGCCACCGCACCCATGGCCACAACAAGCCACAGCTGGCAATTATAGCGCGCCCACCACGACTGCGGAAACACAAAACAGCTCAGCAGAGCCAAAGCCGCTATCCACCATCCCACAGCAGGAAGCGAGCGCGTGCCACGCCACATGGCTATTGCCGATACAACGAGACACACCGGCATAAGCGCACCGAAACCGCCAAGCCGACCTCCGTAAGTGGGTAGCGACACAGTGAAAAGCGAAATAAAGAAATCGACCACACGGTTGCCCACAAGCCGGGCCGGTGTATTCGTATCCATTATATCCACCGCGCCCTCACCGAGCAAGGGATATAATGGCGAACCATGCGAAACATAATTGGTGACATACGGATGCCATCCGGTGAGCAATACACCGCCAATAGCCCCCACAAGCGCAGCCGCAGCCGTTATTGCCGCAGCGCTTCTGCTGCGGTGGCATAAAAACCAAACCGTGATTGCACCACACCACAGCGCCATATCGAACAGAATATTGAATTTAGTGCCGGCAGCCATCCATACAGCGAACATCATAAGCGCCACAGGCAGCTTCCGTTCGCCGCGATAAAGCCATACAGCCCCGACGAGCAGGACAAGAATATAATAGTACTTGGTGAAGTCCACATAATATGTAAGCACCTGGCACACACCTACCGGATTGCACACCACCACGGCAACCACAGCCCACAGGCGCTTACGCGGCCACGGGGTAAGACGCCTCAACATATCGGCCACGAGCAAACCAGCACCACCCACCAGCATGAAGTTGACGCATTTTCCCGATTCTATCCGTCCTGTGAATGCCACCACCGCAGCCGCAGCCGTTTCAATAGCCTTGCAGTAATGAAGCGCCCATATCGACATCCCCGCCGGCGCATCCCCGCCGGCATAAGGCTGCCAGCCGTCGATAAGCGCCATTATAATCTCCTGATGGTAGATATTGCCGTCGAAAGAATGGTCATCGAGCATAGCGCACACCACAGCAGCCAGAACCATGCCGACAACACCGCCTGCGATCCCGCGCCACACACCGTAACCGCGCCCGGCCACTGCAAATACCGACAGAATACCTGCCGTCAAAGCCACAGGCACCACAGCAGCCAACGGCACCGCCATACCTGCGGCATAGAGCCAGAACAGAGTGAACAGAAGCGTAAGAGCAGCCGCCCGCAACGTTAAAGAGCCTTTATCAGTCATATTCTATCCGCAAAATTACTCAAATTACCCGATATTTTGCGTAATTTTGCATCATTATGGATCATCCGTCCCCCACACTCTACCTGCTACCCTCCACGATGAGCGACGCCCCGGCAACGGATGTGTTGCCGCAGGCCAACATAGACACAATGCGGCATCTGAGGCATTTCATCGTGGAGAACGTACGCACAGCCCGCCGCTTTCTGCGCCGGTGCGATCCTGCCGCTCCCATTGACGAAATGACATTCAGTGTGCTTGACACACATACTCCCCCCTCCGCCATTCACGACATGCTCGCGCCTATTGACCAAGGGCACGACATGGGCGTCATATCGGAGGCAGGATGTCCGGCTGTAGCCGATCCGGGAGCCGACATAGTGGCCATAGCCCAGCAACGGGGCATCCGCGTTGTGCCTATGGTAGGCCCGTCGAGCATACTTATGGCTCTGATGGGATCCGGATTCAACGGTCAGAGATTTACGTTTCAGGGATATCTGCCCATCGACGACTCGGCACGCGTAGCACGTCTCCAGGAAATGACACGCAGAATAGAGCGGGAGGACACCACACAGATATTCATAGAAACCCCTTACCGCAACAACCGTCTTATAGCCGAACTCGTGCGCCGGCTTCCGGGAAGGCTGAAACTGTGCGCGGCTTCCGACATAACCGGCCCGCGCCAATCGATAATAACCCTGCCGTTATCGCGTTGGGGAAGCCGAACCTATGATTACAACAAGATACCCACAATTTTTCTGCTCTATAAATAATACGCCTGTAAATGCCACGTCCACGCAAACTGTTCACTTCGCCGCTCGACGACTCAATGCCGTCGCTCTTCGACGGTCTTGACGATCTCGCGCCCATTGACGAAATTGATGTGGCCAAACTCAAGCGCATCAACAGGATACATTTCATGAGCCTTGGCAGCGGATCAAGCGGCAACTGTTCATATATGGGCGACGGCACCACGGGATTTCTCATCGATGCGGGCGTAAGGCCGGAAACGGTGGAACAGGCCATGATGCGCAACGGGCTGTTCATGGATTCGATAAAAGGTATAATCCTTACACACGACCACAGCGACCACGTGAAATACGCCTACACAATAGTCAGGCAACACCGCCACATGGCTCTGTACTGCACACCCAAAGCCTTCAACGGCATAATGAGGCGACACAGCATATCCCGCCGGCTGAAGGATTACCACAAGCCCATCTACAAGGAATTTCCTTTCCGGATAGGAGCATTCGAAATCACACCTTTCGAAGTAAGCCATGACGGCACGGACAATGTCGGTTTCTACATAACCCATGGTGACCACCGGGTGGCAGTGGCCACCGACCTCGGATTCATCTCCGACCGTGTGGCCCACTACATGGGTCTTGCCCGGCAGATTGTGATCGAAGCCAATTACGATGCGGAAATGCTTCGCACCGGACCTTACCCCGAATATCTGAAAGCCCGGATAGCGGCACAATCAGGCCATCTTGACAACGCCGTGACCGGCGAGTTCGCCGGCTCACTGATAGCGCGCACCGAAGGAGCTCCGACGCATGTGTTTCTATGCCATCTGAGCCATGACAACAACACTCCGGCCCGCGCTGTAGCCACTGTAGCCGACTCAATACGGCGCGCCGCACCATCAGTGCGGGTGGAGACACACGACCCCGCAGGCTACACACCCGAAAGCGGACAGTCAGTATGCCTTTACGCCCTTCCACGTTTCGAGGCTTCCCCCATGTTTACGTTCCGGCTTGACTGACCATGATTCAGCCATCCGACATAGCCCGTCAGCTGCCCTTTGCGCCCACCCCGCATCAGGCTCAGCTCATACAGGCCCTACACCGGTTTCTGACCATGCCGGCCGATCCATTCTCAACAGGCCGTGTGTTCGTGCTCAACGGATATGCCGGAACCGGCAAAACATCCGTAGTGGGAGCGTTGGTAAAAGCCCTCACCGAAATACGCGCCCAAGTGGTGCTCATGGCCCCTACCGGACGCGCGGCCAAAGTGTTCGGCAACATGGCCGGACGCCGTGCCTACACCATCCACCGGCGCATCTACCGGCACGACTCCGGCGGCACGACAAGCGGATATCAGGGATTCACACTGGCCGAAAACCGTCTCACCGATACGCTTTTTATCGTTGACGAGGCCTCCATGATAGGAGAAGGACGTCCTGACGGCGGCGATGATCTGCTCCACGACTTAGTGGAGTATGTGTATTCATCGCCGGGGTGCCGCATGATTCTTTTGGGTGATACCGCCCAACTTCCGCCGGTAGGCACTGACGAAAGCCCCGCAATGAATCCCGATAGGCTGAGAATGTTCGGGCTTAAGGTGACCCGCGCCACCATAACGCAGACAGTGCGTCAGGCCGCATCGTCAGGCATTCTCTACAACGCCACCCTACTGCGACGCGCCATTTCAGCAGCCGAAAATTCCGGAGACCCCGAGCCACGGCTACCGGAACTACGCATCGGCAGGTTCCGCGACATAAGGGTGGCCGAAGGCCCCGATGCCATCGACGATCTTGCCGATGACTACGGAACCGACACTCCGGCTGAAACAATAGTGATAACACGCTCAAACGACAGGGCCCTGCGCTATAACGTGGCCATACGTTCGATGATAATGGATGCGCAGGAGGAGCTTGTGCGCGACGAAAGGCTGCTGATAGTGAAGAACAATTACAAATGGGCCTCGGCCGCTCCCGGGCTTGACTTTCTGGCCAACGGCGACATGGCAGTGGTGGAGTCCATCATTGCCACAGAGGAAAGATACGGCTTCCGTTTCGCCGACGTGCGCATGACTCTGCCCGACCGCGAACTGACATTCGAATGCAAGATTCTGCTCGACACTCTTCTTTCGCCCCATCCCTCCTTGGACGGCAGTGATATGGAGCGGCTGCGGCGTGCATGCCTCGACGACGAGGAGCGCTACAGCGGCATGTCAATGACAGCCCGGTTGCGCGAACTCAGACACGACCCCTATTTCAACGCCCTGCTTGTAAAATATGCCTACTGCATCACATGCCACAAGGCGCAGGGAGGCCAATGGAAAAATGTATATGTGGATGCGGGATATATACCGGAGGACGCCTCGCGCACAGAGCTGTTGCGATGGCTCTACACAGCATTCACCCGCGCCACCTCACGGCTGACGCTGCTCAACCCTCCGCTGCCGGTAGCCGATCAATAGTGGAATGACGACCCCCCGAGGAATTCACGCAGAAGCGAAGTGGAAGGTATGCGGCGGTCGCTTATAGGCAGGAAGCAATCGAGAAAACGCCGCAGCCTGTAAGCCTCGGCATATTCCAGAGCCGTAGTAGGCACCTTGCGCAACAGGCCCTCCGCCTCGTCCTTTATCACCCCAAGCTCAAACAGCAGAGAGGAATTGAACATGGAATCGGCATTTTCCTGATAAGGAAATATCCAGCGCTCCTCGCCCCGGCGCACACTCGGCCACCTGCGGATAGTTTCCAAGGCACTCGTGCCGCGGTACTTGGCGTCACGGATTATACGGCGCAGAAGGCGGTTGTCAGTCGTAGGCACCCAGTTATGGTCATCGATCGAAAGGGTTGTGAGCGCCGACACATATACACAATATTTCATCGATGCGCTTACAGACGAGGTCAGTTCAGGATTCAGGCCGTGAATACCCTCTATGAGAAGTATGGAATTTTCATGGAGCCTTATGCGTTCGCCACGGTATTGACGGCGCCCGAGTTCGAAATTATAATTCGGAAGCTCCACCTCCTCACCCCGTATCAGAGCGTTGAGGTCGGAATTGAACTGCTCCAGATCAAGGGCATAAAGAGACTCATAGTCGTAATCGCCGCTGTCGTCCAAAGGCGTGCGGTCGCGGTTGACAAAATAATTGTCGAGCGATATCATCTCCGGTTCAAGGAGATTTGTCATAAGCTGTATGGCCAGGCGCTTGGTGAATGTGGTTTTGCCCGACGACGACGGGCCGGCTATCAGCACCACCCGCGCCCCTCCGGCCTCGTAACGGCGTTTTATTTCGTCGGAGATGCGTGATATGCTCTTTTCATGCAGGGCTTCCGCCACATTTATAAGCATAGCCGAGCGGTCATCCTCAACCGATCGGTTGAGCTGGCCCACATTGCTTATGCCTATGATGTTGTTGAAGCGCACATACTCGGTAAATGCCTGGTACATCTTTTCCTGAGTGACCGGTTGTGCCGGTAAATCCGGATCCGTCGTATCCGGACCGAGCAGCAGAAACCCTTCCTTATAAGGCTGAAGCCCGAACACCCTTATATGTCCTGTTGAAGGGGCCAGAGCACCGTAATAGCTGTCACACAGCCCGTCCAGCTCATAATAAACCGTGTAAAGCTGCCCCATGGTTTCAAGAAGATCCACTTTGTCGTCAAGGCCCTGACTGCGGAACATCTCTATCACGTCGGCCGTGAGCCGCTCGTGGCGCAGAAAAGGTATGTCGCGTGCGGCAATATCCTGCATGGCCGCAAGCAAGCGTGAACACAGCGATGCGTCAGGACTTCCTGTCTCCGGACCCGTAATCCGGCAATAATACCCTTTGCTGATGGAATGCTCTATGCGCAGGCGTGCACCGGGACAGACCTCCATAACAGCCTTGTAGAGCATCATGCACAGCGAGCGGGTGTAGACACGCCGTGCCGTTGGAGTAGTGGAGTCCAGAAACTCAACCTGCTTGGGGCTGAAAACGGGATATTGCAGATCCTCGGTCTTGTTGTTGACACGGGCACATATAGGCCGCAGCGCCACACTCCCGCAGTGGTCGCGGAATATCTCTTCAAGAGTCTCTCCGCCGCTTACCTCAACGGAGCGGCCGAGATTCTTCACAAAAACTTCTATCTTTCGGGGCATAATCAAATAGATCTTTTCTTGGAACGTTTGAACCGGTGTTTGCGTTCACGCAATGTCAGGTAACGGCGCCGGGCGGCACGCGCCAATGCCACTACAGTATCTTCCGCAAGCGAAGCGGCACGCGCATAAGCCTGCGCGAACTTCACCACATCCGCATCATCGTAGACAAAAGCGCTGAAACACCTCGACAGCAACCGCATATCCCTTACTCCGAAGTCTATGCGGTTGAGATCCACATAATAAAGGTCAAAACCGTTTCCGGAGGCATTTTTGACCCACAACACATTGCCGGGTGTAAAATCCTTCATCCACACACCTTCACGGTGCATCCTGACAAGATCGGCGGCAACAGCCTCAATTAGCGGCTCATAATGAGGATTTTCAGGAAGCCTCCGCATGCTGCCGCCCTGGATCTGCCGGCTTATGTAGTAACTGCGTGTCAGCAGCCCGTTCACAGTCTCCTCTATATAAGCCACAGGTTCGGGAGTAAGGAAGCCGAGCGAGAGAAGCCGCATGGCATTGTCATACGACCGTGCCGCCTTGCTCGGGCGCAGATGCGTATACACTATGCGGTTTATAAATATAGGTACTTTGAAAGCCTTGATATTAAGCTTTATACCCTCCCGTTCAATCCAGCCTACACGGTTACGGCCCTTATGGATCAGGACAGTGTCGGAGGGTAGCCCGTTACGGGCCACATCCCTCACCACATCATCAAGATAGCTGAATACGGGGTTGACGGTTATCTTATATTTCCGGCTCATGGTGATTAGGTATTATCGCATGCGGTTACGTCGCGCCAGCTTATAGGCCAGCAGAGTGGAGTTGAGGTGTTGCCGCGATATAGCACGTCCTGCCGCTCCGTCAAGCATCCCCCCTTCAGCCACATAGCAGCGCAGGAAACGGGCTATGCCACGGAGCCACGGAGTGAGAAAGCCATAAGGACGGGTGAGCCGGGCCGAACGCGACGCTATGGCGGCATGGCGGTTCTGTGTGGCACGGAATTCACGCACGGTCGTGCAACGGTAATGCAGTATATCGCCTTCAAGCAACGCAGGTTCCACACCTTCAGGCACTTCCACCCGTTCGCCTACATCACTGAGGTTCCAATTGGCGAACCGTTTGTCAAAAAGACGTATGTGCGGATCGGGGTACCATCCGCAATGATGCACCGGATTGCCACAGAAGAAGTTCAGACGCGAAATGTTATAGACCCTGTGGTCCGGCCCTTTCTCTTTAAGAGCTATCAACGACCGGCGCAGAGCCGGCGACAGCACCTCGTCGGCGTCAATAGCCAACACATAGCGGTGTGAGGCAAGCGATGTGGCATACTGCCGCTGTATTCCATAGCCGGTGAACTTACGGCTTGTCACCTTGCATCCGCGGGCACGGCAAAGCTCGGGAGTGCCGTCGGACGAAAATGAGTCCACCACCACTATTTCATCAGCTACCCCGTCAAGGGAGTCAAGACACGCCTCAATGCGGTGCGCCTCGTTGTACGTTATGATTGTGGCTGAAATCTTTTCCATCCGTGAGCAAGAAATATACGGCACAAATTTAATTCTTTGCCTCCAAACCACCAACCATTCACCCCCTTTTTCGCCAAAACATGACGTTTCATCCCCGAAACCATGGTTATGGACATTAAACAACAATATATTCTTGGTGACTATCATTATTTTTCACTACTTTTGCAACACAATTCAACGATAACACAAATTATCCCATCCAATTTTCAAAAGTTTTCATCATGGTACAACGTCAAGTTTCATTCGAAGAAGCCGTAAAACGTGGCTTCGCCAACTATTGCTGTTTCACAGGCCGTTCCTCACGCTCGGAATACTGGTGGTGGGCACTCTTCACAACCATACTTGGAATTGCAGTGACAGTGGTTTTCTCGATAATAGCTGCCATAGCCCACTCGGCAGCCATCCTTACAGTAGGAACGTTTGTAAGCTATGCCATAAGCCTCGGTCTCTTCCTACCGGGCCTCGGTCTGGCTGTGCGCCGCCTGCATGACACAGGCCGCAGCGGATGGTTCATCCTGCTTAGTCTTATACCTTTAGTAGGCGCAATCATTCTTATAGTATGGTTCTGCCAGGCCAGCACTCCTGTAGCCAACCAGTACGGCGAAGTCCCCAATATGGAATAATCCCGTAATTACAGCAACATATAATGCCGGGAGCGGATTAATTTCCGTTCCCGGCAATTCCATAACCACCATAAACACTAACCCAATGAAACCTCAACGCGCAAACATGCTTCACGGAGTGCTGCTTATAGCACTTTTTGCCTGCGCTGCATTCTATATAGGCGAAGCAAAAATACTTAAAGAGCTTTCCATAAGCCCTATGATCATAGGCATAGTGATAGGTATGCTCTATGCCAACTCTCTCCGCAATCACCTGCCGGAAACATGGGTGCCGGGCATTCAGTTCTGCGCCAAGCGTGTGCTCCGCATCGGCATAATCCTTTATGGTTTCCGGCTCACATTTCAGGATGTAATGGCCGTGGGTGTGGCCGGCATACTCATTGACGCCATAGTAGTGGCAGTGACCATTATCGGCGGGGTAGCGCTCGGGAAATTGTTGAAGATGGACCGCGACACAGCTCTGCTCACATCCGTGGGAAGCGGCATATGCGGAGCCGCCGCCGTACTCGGGGCCGAAAGCGCCATCCACACCAAGCCCTACAAAACAGCAGTGGCAGTGGCTACCGTAGTGATATTCGGCACATTGTCGATGTTCATCTATCCTGTGGCGTACAGATCAGGCATTCTTGATCTGACACCCGAACAAATGGGTATATTCGGAGGTGCCACACTCCACGAAGTTGCACACGCTGTGGGTGCCGGCAACGCCATGGGCGACGAGATAGCCAACACCACCGTTATCGTGAAGATGATCCGTGTGATGATGCTCGTGCCCGTATTGCTGATACTCGGCTGGACTGTTGCAAAGCCTGCACCGGGCACCTCAAAAGGTGGCGCAGGCAAAGCCATACCCTGGTTCGCTTTCGGCTTCCTCGCCCTTATAGGCTTCAATTCACTGGATCTCCTGCCGGGCTCAGTGGTGGATACAATCAACAATATCGACACTTTCCTGCTCACAATGGCAATGGCAGCGTTAGGTGCCGAAACAAGCATGGACAAATTCAAGAAAGCAGGAGCGAAACCGTTCGTGCTGGCTTTCCTGATCTACATATGGCTCCTCGCGGGCGGATGGCCGCTGGCTCGCTTCGTGGCCCCGCTGTTTATGTGACATCGGCCGAAAAAATCATTTGAACCGGGCGGGGGCAATAAAGGAGCTTCCGCCCGCGTTATATTCGTGATGAAACGCGTTCAATCTCTTCTTCTACTTACGATATGCCTCCTGTGCGCAGCACCGGGGATCATGGCACAGCGCCTCAACGACAAGGTGCTGAACCGTCCCTATGCCGACAACCGCCGGTGGCACCTCGGATTTTCCGTAGGAACATTTGTTGACGGGTTACGTTTCACTCACAATGGCTTCGAGAGTCCAGAAGGGGAAAAATGGTTCATGGAACAGCCGTCATATTCGCCCGGATTCTGTGTCAACGGCCTGTTTGACGTGCGGCTTAACGACTATTTCAGCGTAAGGGTTTCACCGGGCATGTACTTCGGCAACCGCGAAGTGACTTTTCTCGAGACTGTAAGCGGCGAAAAGGCAAAACAGAACATAAAAAGCGCATTCGTTGTGATGCCCGTAGATCTGAAGTTCGCCTCACTGCGGCTCAAGAACATGCGCCCATACATAACCACCGGCATTATGCCCGCATTCGATGTATCGAAAAAGCGCAGCGACTATCTCAAACTCAAATCCGCCGACTTCTATCTGTCCGTGGGCGTAGGCTGCGATTTCTACCTTCCGTATTTCAAACTTATACCGGAACTCAAGTTCTGCTTCGGACTCACGGATGTGATAGAACACGACCGCCCCGACTTAGTTGACGATCCAAAGAAAACCAACGTAACCTCATCGCTGAAAAAAGCCACATCGCAGATGGTGGTGCTGACATTCTATTTCGAATAAACGCTCAACCATGTACAGGAAATTTCTACATATAGCCATAGCGGCGGCAGCGGTAATCATAGCATCCATCCCTGTGCGGGCACAGAGTGACGCCATGTTCACGCAATATTACGAAGTGCCCACATTCTACAATCCCGGCGCCATAGGCACCTCCGACTACATGCGCTTCCGTGCCCTGTCGCGCATGCAGTGGATCGGAATAAAACATGCACCCACCACTTTCGCCATAACGGGCGACGCCCCGCTCAAACTGTTCAACAAGCGCTTCGGCGTGGGACTGGTGCTTCAGCAGGAAACGGAAGGCCTGTACAAGAACATGTCGTTCGGCGTACAGCTCGGCTACAAATTCAAGCTCCTGAAAGGCGAGTTTTCGGCAGCCTTGCAGATAGGCATGGTGGACGAATCATTCGACGGATCCAAGATACACATCCCCGACGATGACGATTACCATGAGAGTGCGGATGAAGGGCTTCCCACATCCAATGTCCGTGGCAATGCGCTTGATCTCGGAATAGGCGTGCACTACACCCACAAATATTTCTGGGCCGGCCTGTCGTGCACCCATGTCAACTCCCCGACCATAACATTCGACTCCGACAGCGGAGGATCCTCCACATCGGGGGGCGAAAGCGGCGACGGGGACAGCTCGTCGGGAAATTCTAAAAATTATGAATTTCAGGTGCATCGTGCCCTTTATTTCATGGGAGGGAGCAATATTCCCATAAAAAACACGTTATTTGAAGTGATCCCGTCAGTAATGGTGGCCAGCGACTTCACCTTCACCACCTTCGAGGCCACAGCCCGCGTGCGATGGAAAAAATTTCTCAGCGGAGGCGTCGGTTACCGTTACGAGGACGCGTTATCGGTCATGCTCAGCGCTGAATACAAGGGCTTCTTCCTCGGCTACAGCTACGATTATCCGCTGTCGGCCATATCAAGAGCCTCCTCGGGCAGCCACGAGATAATGGCCGGCTACAGCCTTAAACTCGACTTCTCAGAAAAGAACAAAAACAGACACAAGAGTATCCGCATAATGTAACGACATGAAAAAGCTGACTATTTATATTCTCTTCTCCCTACTTATCGCCGTCACCGTGGTTTCGTGCGCCTCCGGCTCGCGCGGTTCCGCCGGCGGTGAAGTTACCGGTGTGGGCGGCACAGCATGGGCTGAACCCACGCCCTACGGCATGGTACTCGTGTCGCGCGGTTCCATGATAGCCGGTCCGCAGGAGGCCGACAGCGCCTGGAATCTCCGCGCCGACGCACGCGGAATGTCGGTGGACGCCTTCTGGATGGACGAAACCGAAATCACCAACTCCAAGTACAAGCAATTCGTGTTCTGGGTGCGCGACTCCATAATCCGCGAGCGTCTCGCCGATCCGGCCTACGGTGGCAACGAGGCGTTCAAGATCGAGGAGGACCGCGACGGCAACCCCGTCAAACCCCATCTCAACTGGAACAAACCCATACCCTGGCGCAACCCCAACGAGGACGAGCAGAGGGCCATCGAGAGCGTGTACCGCACCAATCCCATAACCGGCGCACGCGAACTCGACCCCACACAGCTCAACTACCGTTATGAGGTGTTCAACCACACCGAGGCAGCGAAACGCAAACACCGCATAGATCCCACGCGCCGGGAATACAACACCGACAAACCGGTGCCGACTACCGTTCCCGTGATATCCAAAGACACAGCCTATATCAACGACGAAGGACTGATAGTGCGCGAGACAATAACCCGCGGCCTGACCGGCGACTTTGACTTCCTCAACACATACATAGTCAATGTGTACCCCGACACCACGGCATGGGTCAACGACTTCGAAAACGCCTACAACGAACCTTATGTGCGCCTCTATTTCTCACACGGAGGCTACAGCGACTATCCGGTGGTAGGTGTAAGCTGGGAGCAGGCCAACGCTTTCGCCAACTGGCGCACCGACTACCTGCGCCGCTCGCTCGGACGTCAGGGCGTATACATCGAGCCTTACCGCCTCCCCACCGAGGCCGAATGGGAGTTTGCAGCCCGTGCCGGGAACTCCGACAACAAATATCCCTGGGCCGGCGACCTGCCCATGACCGAGGACAAGGGCTGCTTCTATGCCAACTTCAAGCCCGGCGACGGCAATTATGTGCTCGACGGACAACTGATAACATCGCGTGTAGGCACATATTCGCCCAACGATTTCGGCCTCTACGACATGGCCGGTAACGTAAGCGAATGGACCTCCACCGCATTTACCGAAAGTGTGTCGAAGCTAACCTCCGACCTCAACCCTGAATATCATTATCCCGCAGCCAAAGAGGATCCCTACCGCATGAAGCGCAAGATTGTGCGCGGAGGCTCATGGAAAGATGTGGCCCGCAACATCCGCAGCGATATCCGCATGTGGGAATACCAAAACGAACAACGATCCTATATCGGATTCCGTTGCGTTCGCTCTCAAATCGGATTCGCAAAAGCAAAAAGATAATATCAAAACCCGATAAAACCAATCATCAAGGATCATGGGAAAATACAAAAGATATAAAAACAGTATTGAAAAGTTCTTATCCAGCGATAAAGGACAACGATTTTTCAATTTCGCATACAGTATAGGTGCTGCGATTGTAATCTGGGGTGCTCTGTTCAAAATCCTGCACCTCCCCGGAGGCAGTCTCTTGCTTTCTATCGGTATGGGAACAGAAGTGCTCATGTTCATTCTATCCGCCTTCGACACTCCCCCGAAAACATATCATTGGGAAGAAGTTTTTCCCGTACTAAATAGTAAAAACCCCGAAGACCGGCCCGAATTTTCAGGAGGGAAAGGAACCGTCATTATCGGTGGAAACGGCAAAGGCGGAGGTAGTAACGGAGGGAACTATTCCGATATCACCCCGTCCGATGCCAAAAGAGCTGTGGGAATACCCGAAGGTCTCAATTTAAGCGACGCCGACACGCAAAGCCTCACCGATAGTATTCAAAAAATGTCGGCTGCCGCCGATCAACTTTCGCGTATGGCAGAACTGACAGATGCAACCCAACAATACCTCACCCAACTCTCCGGTATAGCTGAACAAATGGAACAATTAAGAAGTGCGACCGAGAGCCTCACCGCCGTATCGAACACCCTCTTGCAATCCTACCGCAACATCACGGAAAACTCCGAAGGAATATCCGACACCTCGCAAGGATATGTTTCGGGTATGGAAACGCTCAACCGTAACATCAGTGGGCTGAACACCATCTATGAGATACAGTTGAAGAGCATCAGTTCGCAACTCGATAATATAGACCGTGTAAACAACGGGCTGAAAAACATTCGCGACATGTACGAACGCTCCGCTTCCGATAGCTCCCGTTATTGCGAAGCAACCGAAAAAATGACACAATATATACAGCAACTCAATTCGGTTTACGAAAAGATGATCACGGCAATGACCATCAACATGTACAGACCTATGGGAGGAGCTCCCGTGGAAATGCCCGAAAAACCGAAAGACGACACCGAACAAAAATAACACATGGCATCGAATAACAACAGACTTACACCCCGGCAGAAGATGATAAACCTCATGTATATCGTCCTCACTGCCATGCTGGCCCTCAACGTGTCGTCCGATGTGCTCAACGGATTCAAGCAAGTTGAAGACGGATTGGAAAGGTCTACTTCGAATGCTTCGCTGCAAAACGATGTCCTCTACCAAAAACTGGCCGACTTCAATAGTCAGAATCCCGAAAAAGGAGGACCGTGGTACAAAAAATCGCTGGAAGTAAAAAAACAGACCGCCCTCTTATACGACTACATCGACTCCCTGAAAAACGTAATCGTCAAGAAAGCCGACGGTAAAGACGGCGATGTAAATAATATCGAACATCAGGACGACCTCGAAGCAGCGTCATACATCATGTTGTCCCCCGCCCAAAAGCAAGGAATGAAATTGAGAAAGGAGATAGACGACTACCGCAATCTCATCGGCAGTCTCATGACCGACTCCATCAAAAGAGCAGCGATCGAAAACTACCTTTCGACCACCATTCACTCGGGCAACAGAACCCAAGCCCCCTCCATGTGGGAAACGACGCTGTTCGAAAATATGCCGGTAATCGCCGCCGTAACCATTCTGACGAAAATACAGAGCGACGTGCGGTATGCCGAAAGCGAAGCGCTACACACCCTCATCAATAACATCGACGAAGGAGACGTACGTGTCAACCAGTTGAACGCGTTCGTTATTCCCAATTCGAAAAACATTATGAGAGGCGGGAAATATAGTGCCAACATCGTTCTGGCAGCCATCGATACGACCCAGCGACCGGCCATATACATCAACGGGAAACAACTCCCTCCCGAGAACAACGGTTTATATGAATTCGTCTGTGGAAGCACCGGCATATTCGATTTTCAAGGCTATCTCGAAGTTCCGCGCGGCGACGGCTCCATGACCCGTCACGAATTCTCTTCGTCCTACACCGTGGTAGAGCCGAGTGCGACCATATCGGCGACCTTGATGAACGTTCTGTATGCAGGTATCGGTAACCCTATCAGCATATCGGTTCCCGGCATCCCCAATCACGCCATTCAAGCTACGATGACGAACGGCACTCTCACCCGTCAAGGTGACAACTGGATAGCCAAACCGGCGAAAGTAGGACAAGACGCGGTAATAACCGTAACCGCCACAATGGACGGGCGGGCGCAAACAGTTGCCAACACCCAGTTCCGGGTACGGCAACTCCCCGACCCTATGCCATTCATCGCCTATAAAGATGCAAACGGTTACGAACAAAAATACAAAGGAGGGAAACCTTTCCCCAAAACACGACTGCTTTCTGCGCCCGGTATTCAAGCCGCAATCGACGACGACCTGTTGAACGTCACCTATCGGGTACTGCGATTCGAAACGGTCTTTTTCGACTCTATGGGAAATGCGATTCCCGAAGTTTCCGACGGAGCCAATTTCTCTCAACGACAGAAAGATTCGTTCCGCAGACTATCGAGAGGAAAACGGTTCTATATATCGAGAGTCCGCGCCGTCGGCCCCGATGGTATAGAACGCGATCTGTCACCTATCGAAGTAATTGTAAACTAAGGCCAATATGAAATATAATTCAGCAAATATGAATACCCTGATAAAAAGCTGTTTGACCCTCTGCCTGCTATGGTCGGCAATAGGGAGTCATGCACAAGTAATCAAAAAAAGCGATACCGACAACTCGAAAAAGACAAACAACCAACTCAGCGTCCGGGCTCAATCGCTTTATGACACTCAGGATGCATCGGATGCCGACATTCCGTGGATGAGGGTAATCTATCGGCAAATCGACTTAAACAAAGAGAAAAATATGCCGCTCTATTATCCCGAAGAGTCCACCGAAAATCAGGAGAATCTTTTCAGAATTGTCATGAAACTTTTGGCGAACAACCAGATACCGGCATACGAATACCTCGACGGACGAGAAATATTCACCGACGAATATCGCATCAAAGTAAAAGAAATGTTCGACCGCTTCCATATCCTGTATGCCCCGGCAAAAGGATACTCCGAGAAGAATCCCCGCTTCACGGTAGAGGAAAGCGATATACCCTCCAACGAGGTACTCTCCTATTATATCTTGGAAAAATGGATATTCGACCGCCGCACCTCGCAGGTAAAACCGTCCATCGAGGCCATCTGCCCGGTACTTCACCGTACGGGCGACTTCGGAGGCGAAGCAGTCAAATACCCCATGTTCTGGGTTAAATACAACGACATACGCCCCTACATCGCACGCCAATACATCTTGGCGAGCAACGAAAACAACGTACAGCAATACAACTACGACGATTACTTCCAAATGCGAATGTACGAAGGGGAAATCTACAAAACCCAAAACCTGCGGAACCAGTCGCTCATGCAAATGTATCCCAATGACTCCATTCGGAAACAAGCACAAGACAGCATAGAAAAACAACTGAAAAACTTTAATGAAAATCTATGGGTTCCCTCCCCCGAAGAAATAGCGAAAGCCAAAGAAGAGCAAGCGGCCAAAGAAGCAAAAGAAAACGGAGAAACGCTCGACAATGACAAACAAAAGAAAGAGAAAAGCCGCACCGCTCGGTCTTCACGGGCAAAAAAACAGAAAGAGGCGAAAGTAAAAAAGCAAAAACAACCGAAACAAAAAAAATCATCTGCTGCCCCCGTACGCTCCGTTCGCCGAACGCGTTAAACTATATTAAACCATAAAAGAGTTTTCTGAAATTCAGAAAACTCTTTCTTTTATATTTCTCAAACTCTTAATATTAATTTGAGCGAATCGCCCATATCGGGTTGTCCGATTCAGATAAAATTTTTATCTTTGTCCGTATTGACTTTATGAAGGATACCATATGCAAATGCCTCCAAAATCTACGGATACGAATCTAAATCCGCAAACGCAGGAACATTTTCTACTTTCTTTTGAAAGGCCCGTTTCCTCTTCCGAAGATAACACGCTACTCATATCTTCCGACAAACTTACGATCGTATTATGTACCCAAGGTTGTAAAACCGTGCAACTGAACTTTACAGAATATGTACTCGAACCCGGTAGCATCGCTTTCCTCTACCCCAACACGATTTGGAAACCGATAAAAACGAGTAGTGACTTTCAGGCTCGTTATTTCTCGATGAGAGAACACTCGCCCAAAGAAAGAAATGCTTTTTTGGACTTGGAAACCATTTTCTCGTTAAGTACCTATATCGCCAGACACCCGCATACGTCCCTTTCAGCGAATGAGTCGATGGTGGTCGAAGGCTATTTTCGTCTGATACAAAACAGATACGAGGCCCACGTAAACTATGCAATCATACGTTCTCTTATTTCTGCTTTCATCTTGGAGTTAAACCAAATGTTTGCCATACGGGTAGAACGCAAGAAATTGAAAATATCCCGTAAAGAAGATATTCTATGGAGGTTTCTCTCCTTGCTTACCCAGCATTATAAAGAAAATCGCAGCGTCGATTTTTATGCCGATAAACTTTGTATATCGCCCAAGCATTTATCCTCGGTCATCAAGCAATTAAGTCACAAGACCGCTCACGAGATCATTTCCGACGTCGTTATTATGGCCGCCAAACAACTCCTAAAAACCACGACGCTAAGTATCCAAGAAATTTCGGAAGAACTGAACTTTGCCAATCAATCTTTCTTCGGCAAATTTTTTAAACAAAATACCGGACAATCTCCGTCCTCATATCGAGGTGAATGACCGTCTATAATAAATAACACACTATTCACAAATAAAAACGATAAACGACATGAAGAACATTGTGCTATTTCTATCGGCCGCTTGCCTGTTATCCGCACCTATCTTCGGACAACAGCAAGAAAATCGATTTGCCGAAATTACCGACCCGCAATTACTCAGTATCAACAAGCTGCCGCCTCATGCCAGTTTCACCTCTTACATCGACGAGACATCGGCTTTGAACAAAGACAAGGCGAACGGAAGTTTCTACCTACCTTTGAACGGGATATGGAAATTCCATTATACCGAAAAATTCAAAGAAAGACCCATGAATTTCATGGAGCCCGATTTTAACACCGCCGATTGGAAAGAGATAAAAGTCCCCGGAAACTGGGAGCTGCAAGGATTCGGCGACCCCATCTACGTAAACGTAGGGTATGAATTCGTATCTCCGGGATTCGACAAATATCTCCAAGAGCCCAATCCTCCTATGGTTCCCGAAGCGTGGAACCCGACCGGTACATACCGCCGGGATTTTGCCCTCCCCGCAAACTGGAAAGGAAAAAGAATCTTTCTAAGCGCCGATGCGGTAAAAGGTGCTGCTTACTTCTATCTGAACGGTGAATTCATAGGTATGTCGAAAGCAGGGAAAGTTCCGGTACAATTCGATATAACTCCTGTCGTAAAACCCGGGGAAAATACCTTAGCCGTACAAATGCACAGATTCTCCGATGCCAATTATTTCGAGGGACAGGACTTTTGGAGGCTGACCGGATTTGAAAGAGACGTATATCTCTATACCCAGCCGCAAAGCCGAATCGCTGATTTCGAAGTACAAACACCTCTCGACTCATCATTCAAGAACGGGGTATTCAAACTCGATGTAAAAGTACAAAACGACGAGGTTAAGGCGCGTTCCATTTCCGTTTCGTATCGACTCATCGACCACGCCGAACAAACCGTAGCCCACGGGGAAAAAGCGATAAAACTCGACAAGAACAGTTCACAATCCGTCTCTTTTGCAGAAACGATAAACGACGTAAAAGCATGGACCGCCGAGACTCCGAATCTATACACACTACTTATTTCGACTGCCGATGAAACAGGGAAAATCGAAGAATGCATTCCTTCCCGTATAGGGTTCCGCACCATCGAAATCAAGAACAAACAACTGTTAGTCAACGGGCAACCTATCCTTGTAAAGGGGGTTAACGTACACGAGCACGACCCGCTTACCGGTCATTACATAACCGAAGAAACCATGCTCAAAGATTTCGAGCTTTGGAAAAAATACAATGTAAATACGGTTCGTACTTGTCACTATCCTCAACAAAAAAGATTTTATGAACTATGCGACGAATACGGATTCTATGTCATCGACGAAGCCAACATAGAGTCTCATGGTATGGGATATAGCTTACAAACCGGAGGAAGTCTCGGTAACAATCCTCTCTATTTACCAGCTCATTTAGACCGTCTTAAAGACATGGTAGAAAGGGATAAAAACCACCCGTCTATCATCACATGGTCTCTGGGGAACGAGGCGGGGAACGGTTACTGTTTTTATGAAACTTATTTGTGGCTGAAACAACGGGATCCGTCTCGTCCGGTTCAATACGAACGTGCCGAACATGAATGGAATACGGATATCGTTTGCCCCATGTATATTTCCCCGAAAGGAATCGAAGCATATGCTCTTAACCCCAAATCGCATCGGCCTCTTATCCTATGCGAATATGCCCACGCTATGGGGAACAGTTTGGGAAACTTCCAAGATTATTGGGATATCATCGAAAAATACGATCTTCTTCAAGGCGGCTGTATATGGGACTGGGTAGATCAAGGACTCGAAAAGACAAATGAAAAAGGCGAAAAATTCTGGGCTTACGGCGGTGATTACGGAGATACCGGAACTCCCTCCGATGGAGATTTCTGCATCAATGGTATCGTATATCCCGACCGGAAAATAAAACCACAGACCATTGAAATGGGCAAGGTTTATCAAAATATCAAATTCAAAAACTTCGACCGAACGAAAGGAACGATCGAAGTTCAAAACGAATTTTTCTTCACAGACCTCGACAAATACGATTTCGCTTATGCGGTAAAAGGGAACGGGAAAGTATTGAAAACCGGGAAATTCACCGTCTCGTTGCGTCCGCGTCAGAAATGTACGGTTACATTGAACGGGCTGCCGAATATGGATAAAGAAACCGTAGACTATCAAATCGAATTCGAGGCCAGACAGAAAAAAGCGGAACCTTTCCTTCCGCAAGGTTATGTCGTAGCACGCGAACAAATCTCGGTCAAACCGGCCGTCAAGCCAGTTGCAAAACCCGATCAAGGAGTCGTCTCACAAACCGATAATGGTGACGAGACGATTTTCTCCGGCAAGAATTTCAGCGTTACATTCGACAAAAACAGCGGCTTGATCACCTCGTACCGGTATAAAGGAACCGAATATATCCTCGACGGATTCGGACTCCGCCCCGCTTTTTGGAGAGCTCCGTTAGACAACGACTACGGCTATAACTCACCCAAGCTATTGGGTAAATGGAAAGAAGCCTCCCAACAGCCCCCTGTCGCCCGTTCATTCTCCATCGATAAAAAAGAGAACGATAACGTTCGTGTCGTTTGCCGATACCTTTACCCGCAAACCCGGTCGGAATGGGAAATCTCCTATACGATATTCGGTAACGGGGTTATCAAAGTAGACAACACGTTCGAGGTATCCGATCCCCAAGCGCCCATGATTCCCCGCGTAGGATTGCGTATGCAGTTACCCGACTCATTCACCCGGTTGGAATACTATGGCCGAGGACCGTGGGAAAACTACATAGACCGCCGTACCAGTTGTTTTATCGGGCGATACGAAGCCAACATAGCCGACCTTTACGAGCCGTATGTACGTCCGCAAGAAAATAACCATCGCACCGATGTGAGCTGGTTTGCTCTTACAGGCAAAAAGAACGCTTTGCTAATCGTCGCCGACAGCTTGTTGGAATTCAATGTTTCGAACTATCCCCTCGAATCGTTCGATAGCGGAGACCATCGTGACGACGGTCGTCAGCGTCCCGAAAATCCCGGGCAACGTCACAACTGCGATCCCAAGCCGGCCGAACTGGTCGACCTGTTCATCGATTACCGTATGATGGGACTCGGCGGAGACGATTCTTGGGGCGCTCAGCCTCATGAGGAATACCAAATCAATTTAGCTCCCGGAAAAATTTCTTACGGATTCAGCTTAATTCCTTTGGATAAAAACGCTAACTTTGAGAAAGCCATCAAACAATACTAAAATTGCCGAATATATCCCGGAATGACTTCCGGGATATATTTATAAATAAACATTTTATGAGTCGATTACCCAAACTGTCTTTACTCGTTCCGCTCCTGTTTCTCTCCTCTTGCAGTTTATTCAAAGAACTATCTTCCGACGATGTTACCCGAATTACATCGGAATATTTCGACGAAAACCACGACATGGTATTTTATTCGACCTTATCGCTTCTACAAGCCGAGCAGTTCACTATCGTGCAAGCCGACAAAGAGAGCGGAATCATACGAGGTACACGACACATCGAGCGGGACGATGTAGAAAGGAATTTAAAAACCTTCGGTACAGCTACCGAAAGGGAATCGACCGAAGCCGTATTCCTCATTCTACCGCTTTCCGACAAACGTACGGAGGTAAAGCTCTCTCTTTACCGGAACGAACTGACCGTTACCCGCAAAAACGAAGTCAATCAAAAGCAAACCTCCCATACCATGCTTTTGAAGGAATCGACCTACGACAAATGGCTGAACAAATTAAAAGCCGAAGTGAAAAGAAGAAAAAAGCTCGTTTAATCGCCACCGAGAGTCTCTTGTTTTTCAAACGGCATTCGCGATAGCCTATCGATGTCTTTGGTGGCTATCTCTTTCGACGAACTTTTTTAGAAGATTGTTTTTTCAGCTTGACAATGGGATCGACCGCCCGATGCGAAACATGATTTATCGTCGAAAGGTCTGAACACTCCTGATTGTTTCGCAAAAGAGAAGCAGGTGCGACAAGCGGGACTTGCGACTGCTCACGGTCTTCTATATCCGGCAATTCGCACTCCTCCCTGTCCATATCGATGTCCGCCACCCGATTCGCCTCTTTCGGAGAGTCCGACTCCGACACAGCAACTTCGGGCATAGCCTCTTTTTGATTCGCAAACAACTCCTCGAACTTCTTTTCATATTTGCGGGCATAGCGTTCGAGCGTGTTGATACAAGTCATGACACTCTTCACTTCGTCACGATCGTTTATCACATCTAAACCGAGCAACCGTTCGTAGTACCGGAACAATACTTCACACCTCAACATCTCAATCTCCATACGGCGCATCGACAGCTGTTCCACCATTTTTTGTTCTTGTGTTTCCATTGTTTTTTCGACAAAGTAAAAACAAGTCACACACTCATTTATGGCATGATGATACAAAAACAAAATAGAAAAACCGGTTAAAATATTGCAAAATTTATTTTTTTATTTATCTTGCAAACGTTAATCTATAAACCATAAAACCATGAAAACAAACAGCCGAAAGCATTCAATATATTATAAGAATATCGGAGGATATTTATCCTTAGCATGGGCTGTTTAGGATTAACCAAATAGACACTAAGGCCATTTATAAGCTATCGACTAAAATTACTATTAACAAGAGTTCATATCAGCAACATATGTTCGAATTAAATAAATACGAAAAACAAGTGGAAACTAATATCTCTATTTGTTTTATCTTGATGCTCATGAGCGATTTGGGTACAGCAGTAGCGTGGATAGGACTGACAGCCTGTGCGACACTATTCGGCCAATTGGTCTATTATCCCTTTCGGTGCAAGAAAAAAGACGAATATTTATTTGTGCCGTGGTGGATTCTTTATCTGCTTTATTGGTGTATATTTACTTATTGGACTGTTCATAATTTAGTTGCCGCATCATGAAAAAGAAAAGCAAATCGGTTATCCGCTTGAAATACATCGAGCTAATCGCGTTCGTGGAAACATGGCTTGCGGGGCTTTGTTTCGTTGTAGGCATCAAGTGGCTCATCGGGCTGTCGATAGCCTTGTTTGCCATACCGCAGTGGGGGCTAATCTCCCATCGACGTTGGTGCAGAGCTCACAACGAACCGTATGCCAACTGGGAGTTGTTCTACACCGTTATCGCTTGGATTGTATATATATTTATAACGCTTGTCATCTATTTCCATTTCTTTACGTAAAGTTACACAGAGTACTCCGTAATGCTACGGGACACGGTAGGGGAGTGGTTGCTACCCAATACGCTCCGCTTACCACGGTTTTCAACCCCTCCGTCACTGCGTGACACCTCCCCTATATTTTGCTTCGCAAAACACAGAGGAGGAGTTTTAAAATATCTT
>URII01000025.1 GCA_900547825.1 uncultured Porphyromonadaceae bacterium | reverse complement strand
GACAGAGGGAAGTGGCGGGGGATTGGCTGATTCGGGGGGAGGTGATGAGGGGGCGTTTCTTAATTGTAACCGGATTGTAACAATTGTGTTTCTTGTTATATCCTTGATTAGGTGAAGGTTACAGAAATGCTTTATTTATTTAGTTAAATGTGGGCTTTTGAGGTGGTAAACTTTTCTAATCATCCGTTAGATATGTATCTTTGTAACACTAAGTATTATCTGACACTTAAATTGATTGCTTTATGACATCCAAGAAATTTCAAGACGACCTTGTCGGCCTACAGGACAATCTGCTGAATTTTGCATTTATGCTGACGTCGAACCGTGACGATGCCTATGACCTTTTGCAGGACACTACCCTCAAAGTTCTCGACAATGAGGAAAAATATGTGGACAATGTGAATTTCAAGGGCTGGGTATTCACAATAATGCGCAATATTTTCATCAACAAGTACCGCCGCATGGCCCGCACAGCCACAGTGGTGGACACTTCGGAGGACCTTTACCGACTGAACGTGGCCCAGGAGGCTGCGTCAGTGTCGCCGGAGGGATCGTATGCCGTGACGGAGATAAACGAGGCCATCAACTCGTTCAGTGAAGAATACCGGCTGCCTCTGTCAATGCATATAGCGGGTTACAAGTATTCGGAAATAGCGGAAAAGATGAACCTGCCTTTAGGCACTATAAAGAGCAGAATATTTTTTGCACGCCAGAAGCTGCAAGTGATGCTGAGGGATTACCGCTGCTGACCGGAACATACGCAATGTGCCCAATATAGGGCGCCGTACATCATACAAGCATAATATTTAAGTAGACATAAGCCTGTTCCCCAACGGAGGACAGGCTTTAATTTTGCCGGTAGACCGGCTGAAATTTGGGGGAACGGGATGGTTTTTGTAACTTTACGCCATGATTCTCTCTATCATTATCCTTTCGTTAGCTCTCTGCGGAAGCATTGTCGCCATTGCGATGATGGGAGGTGCCTCACGTCAGCGCGACCGGGCGCTTGCCGAGGCTGAGCGGGAACTTGCTGTAAGCCGGGAACGCATAAGCCATCTCACATCAGAGAACGAGAGGCTCGGCAAAATCATAGAAGAGGCGGATGAGAAGTCGCAGGCCGAGGAGCAGCGACGGCGCGAGAGCTTCAAAGCCATAGCCTCGGAAATAATGGAAAATTCGTCGCGCTCGCTCCGGGAGCAGCACGAATCCAATCTGAAGCAGATACTCACGCCGCTGAAAGATGATTTCGAGAGGTTCAAGAAACTTTTTTCGGAGAGTTACAATGAGGAGGCCCGCCAACGGTTTTCACTTCAGGAGCATATAAAGGCCTTGGTGGAGACAAACAATTCGATAGGCAACGAGGCCCGTGAGCTGGCCCGGGCCCTGAAAGGGAGTTCGAAGGTGCAAGGGGACTGGGGCGAAATGGTGCTGGAGTCGATACTCGAGAAAAGCGGGCTGCAACGCGATGTAGAATATTCGGTGCAGCTCACCACAGGTTGCGACGGACGCCCGATAACCGACGACAACGGCCGCATGCTCCGGCCCGATGTGGTGATCCACTACCCCAACCGCGGGGATGCTGTGATTGACTCGAAGGTGTCGCTCACTGCCTATATCGATTATGTGAATGCCCCGACGGAAGAAATGCGAACGGAGGCCCTGCGGCGCCACCTGAACTCGACACGAAGCCACATAAAGGAGCTGCGTGACAAACGCTATCAGGACTTTTTGGGCAAAGGGAACAAGGAGGTGCTGGATTTCGTGATGATGTTCATTCCCAACGAAGGGGCATACATAACGGCCATGAAGGCTGACAACTCCTTGTGGCAGGATGCTTTCGAGAGCCGTGTGCTCATAGTGTCGCCAACACACTTAGTGTCGGTGCTGCGCCTGATAAGGCAGCTGTGGATCGAGGACCGCCAGGGCCGCAATGCCTTGGAGATAGCCGAAATGGCCGGACGCATGCACGACAAGTTTGTGGGATTTGTGGAGGACATGGAAAAAATAAAACGGGCCATCGACAAAACCGACGAAGCATATACGTCAGCATTCAAGAAGCTGTCAAGCGGCACAGGCAACCTCATAGGCCGGGCGCTCAAACTTCAGGAAATGGGTGTGAAAGGCTCCAAAGAACTTAAAGAACCTACAGTGAACAAATAAACCGGACAACTTACAATGAAACGCATACTATCCGTACTTGCAATGGCAACGTGCTCTGTGGTGATAGCACTTGCATCGGCATTCACCACCACAATGGGCAAGGGAAACGCCGCATTCAACCGGGGGGACTACCCCACCGCCCTCAAATATTACAGGGCTGCGGCGGCATTGCCGGGCATATCCTCAAAAGAGAAATCACAGGCCAACGCTGCTATAAAACGGGCCAACGGTAAGATTTCAGGGGGCTCAAAACCAACGAAACCGCAGAACACCACGCCATCGACGCCACAGGGAGGAAAGCAGGAGTCCGCTACCGTTCCGGCCACAAGCACGGCGGCACCACGCACACGCCAGCAGCCGTCGCGCCCGGTGAGGATGCCGCGTCCGGGCGAGAGCCTCGCATCGGTGGACCTCAACGCCGGGTATGTGCACACCGAACCCAAACCGGAAGCATCGGATCCGGTAATCAAGGGCATAGAGGAGAATATGATATATGTGGAGGGGGGCACTTTCACCATGGGTGTGAAAGACAGCGGACGTAACGGCTGGGATCCGCACACAGTGACGGTAAGCTCCTTTTTCATCGGATCGAAGGAGATCACACAGAAAGAATGGTTCAAGGTGATGGGGGATGTGGCCAATCCATCGCGTTGGAGCGGCGACGATCTGCCTATAACAAATGTGAGCCATGAGGCTGTAATGGAGTTCATAAGCAAGCTCAACGAGATAACCGGACGCGAATACAGCCTGCCAACGGAGGCACAATGGGAATATACCGCACGCGGAGGCAACCGGCAGCTCCCCACGGATTACAGCGGATCGACCCTGCTGGACGAAGTGGGCTGGTATGAACCGAACGGATCAAAACGCACACACGACGCGGGCACCCGCAAACCCAACTCGCTCGGGATATACGACATGAGCGGCAATGTGGCCGAATGGTGCAGCGACTGGTTCGAACAATATCCTACCGCAGCCCAAACGGATCCGAAAGGGCCTGCCGCGGGAATGTTCAAGGTGGTGCGCGGCGGAGCGTGGAACTCGCCGGAACAGGAATGCCGCGTTTACTGGCGCGACAGGGCCAAACCGATAGTGGGAAAACAGAATCTCGGATTCAGGCTGGTACTGAATCCATAAGAGTCTATCAGACAATAAAGGCGAAGCGACGCAAAGAGGCTCAACGCTTCTGCATTATCCTTGCCATATAGCGCTTGTCCTCACGCTCTTTTATGGACTGGCGCTTATCATATTCTTTCTTGCCACGTGCCACACCTATCACAAGTTTGGCGTAGCCCCTGTCGTTTATAAACAGGCGCAGGGGCACAATGGTATAGCCCGGCTCTTTCCCGACTTTTTCCAACGCGCGGATTTCCTTGCGGTTGAGCAGGAGCTTGCGGTCACGCCGGGCTTCGTGGTTGTTATATGTGCCGTAGAAATATTCGGACACATTCATATTCTTGACCCATACCTCGCCATTGTTGATGAAGCAGAATGTGTCGACAAGACTCGCCTTGCCGAGGCGTATGGATTTTATCTCAGTGCCGGTAAGCACAATTCCGGCAGTATAGGTGTCGCTTATGGCATAGTCGTAAGCGGCACGTTTGTTCTTTATATTTACTTCCTTGAATTTCATAAACCGGTGTCAACCCACAATAAAATGGAACAATAGGCGCAAAGCATAAGGAGGCAACATGATTGTCACGAATCCTATAATCACAAAACGGATGACCCTGCCGGGCACCACCGCCATGTAACGCCACCCTTTCCATAGTATAACAATAATATATAAGGGAAGAAAACCTATTACGGCGGGGGATGTAGGCAAACAGTTGTCGATAAGCGTAAGCAATGCCATAAGTGCTATAACATATGACACAAACGTGGAGAGGCGGCGATCATTGACTTCACCCCCGCTTACCAACGGCGCAAGAAGGAATGAAAGCATGAACATGGAGAAAAAATAAGAGGCGAAATAGGCAACAAACGTCACCATAGCCCGCTGCACGGCCACAATGAATGTAAGTTCCTGATGGAATGCCATTCCCACAAATGCCGAAGCTCCGGCAAGGGCGAGCAAAGGGTACAGCCCACCCACGGCAACGGAGTGCTCGTCGCGCCCCTCGGCCGAAATATCCTCCCAGCCATGTGTAGGCGAAAGGATGAGCTGAAGCATACATTTAAGAAAGTTCAGAAACATGGGGAAGGGCTGATTTATGCTGATTACTTACAATAGATTGAAGACCTTAAGAAACTTAAGGCCTTCAAACGAACCGATGTGTGCTCGAAGCGGGACTCGAACCCGCACAGCCGCAATGGCCAAAGGATTTTAAGTCCTTCGTGTCTACCATTCCACCATTCGAGCAGCCTGATTGTGGTGCAAAATTAGTGTTAACTTTCGGAAAAAACAAAAATTTCAGTGCTTTTTACCTAATTAAATCCTACCTTTGCAGCCGAATTTGTCCGTGGGATGAGACACCTCAAAGAGTTAACGCATTCATTGTGTGCCATGCTGGCGGCAGCGGCAACTGTTTTCGGCGCTCAGGCCAAACCGCCTGTGGTAGAGCCGTCGTACTCATGGATGGCGACCGAGCCGCTCGGATTTCATGAGCCGGCCACGATTGACACGCTGTTCAACAACTATGGCCAGCGCTCAGTGCCGGCGATGGTGTATGATGCCGAGGCAGCAACGGGCAATCTGGGGGCCGAGGTGCTTGACATGATATATTTCCAGCGCAAGCCGGGGCGCGACTTTTTCTTTGTGGATCCGCTACGGGCATGGCTACCGCCGCTTGACGAGCACCAGTATTACAACACCCGCATACCCATGACCCTGCTGAGCTACAACACCGGAGGGTCAAAAGAAAACTCGCAGGACCGCCTGCGCGGGATATTCTCGGGCAATGCCGGGCCACGGTGGCAGGTAGGCGCGATGATAGACTATCTGTACTCCAAGGGTATGTACAATTATCAGGCTGTGAAAGATCTGACCTGGGGGTTCTCAGCGTCGTATATGGGCGACAGATACCAGATGCAGGCGGATTTTTTCCACTACAACATGCTCAACAAGGAGAACGGCGGCATAACGGACGACCTGTATATCACCGATCCGGCCGAGCTTCAGGGGGGAGTATCGTCGATAGATTCGAAATCGATACCCACGAACCTCACGGCGGCACATTCAAGAGTGGTGGGATCAAATTTCTTCCTAAACAACCGGTATAACCTCGGCCATTACACCACAGCGGCAAGCGATTCGGACTCAATAGCGGTGACCAAGTTTGTGCCCGTGTCGGCCATAATATGGACTTTCAACTGGGACACAAACCGGCATATATTCCGCAATACAAACGCCACGGAGGCCCGGGAATTCTGGGACCATACCTATCTTGACGCATCGGGCACATACGACCGCACATCGTATCACTCGGTGCAGAACACAGTGGGCATATCGCTGCTTGAAGGGTTCAACAAATACGCTGCAGCGAGCCTGACGGCATTTGCCACTCATGAGTATTCGAAGTATACCCAGGCCACGGACACAGTGTCGCTGACAGAGACTCCCGAGGGACTTGACCCCTACCCTTTCGACTCAAGAATCCCTTCGGACAAAGGGTTGCACAAACTGTGGATAGGAGGTCGGCTGGCGCGGGAGAAAGGTAAACTGCTCAATTATTCGGCTATGGCACAGTTCGGAGTGGCCGGACGCGCTTTGGGCGAGGTAAAGGCCGAAGGGAATGTGACCACACGGTTCAAGCTTTTCGGCGATTCGGTGAGGGTGCAGGCTTACGGGTCGTTCGAGAACAGGGAGCCGTCGTATCTACTTGAGAACTATGTGTCGAATCATTTCATATGGCAAAATGACTTCTCCAAGACCAAAACCGTGAAGTTCGGAGGAGCGCTTGACATAGGGCGTACGGGCACACACCTGAACATAGGGGTAAGCAATGTGAACGGGGCCATATATTTCAATTCACAGTCGATGCCCGTACAGCACAGCGGTGGTGTACAGGTGTTTCATGCGCAATTGTGCCAGAACCTGAAAGCGGGCATACTGCACTGGGACAACCGCATCACGTACCAGGCCACGTCGAATGAGAATGTGATACCGCTGCCGGCGCTGGCGGTGTATTCCAACCTGTATCTGCAGTTCAGGGTGGCCAAGGTGCTGCATGTACAGTTAGGAGTGGACTGCGATTACTTCACCCGCTACAAGGCTCCAAGCTACCAGCCTGCCACGATGACGTTCATAAACCAGGACCAGATGCTTGTAGGGAATTATCCCTATATGAATGTATATGCCAACATGCGGCTGTCGAAAGCCCGGTTCTATGTAATGCTGTCGCATGTGAACCAGGGCCTTACCGGCAACAATTACTTCTCCATGCCCCATTATCCGATGAACCCGAGAAAATTCATATTAGGCGTTTCAGTGGATTTTGCGGACTGATGCAGGAGAGATGTCCTATCCTTTTATTCCACAATCATGAAACGCCCCAGCCCGACAAAAATACGCCCCGCGGCGTTGCTTCTGCTGCTCGTAATAACAATAGCGGCAATGTATATGCTGCGGCAATGCAGCCACCGCACTCCCGAGATATGGGACGGGACTCCCCGCCCCTCGCAAGGGGACACTATAGATGTGGCGATAGAGTATTCACCTATGTCGCTCTACCGCTATGCCGACACTTTGGGAGGATTCAGCTATGACATGATAAGGCATATAGCCTCGGACAACGGGCTTACTCTGAAATTTCACCCGCTTACGGCATTATCGGAGGGACTGAACGGCCTGAACACCGGACTGTATGACATTGTGGTGGCGGATATGCCATCGACGGCGTCGTACGGCAGTGAATACCGGTTCACGGAACCTGTGTTGCTTGACAGGCAGATCTTAGTGCAGAGGCTTGACTCGGCTTCGGCACAACCGTCGGTAGGAACCCAGCTTGACCTTGCAGGGCGGACTGTGTATGTGACTTACGGATCGGCGGCAGCGGGCCGGCTCGACAATCTCGCCCGGGAGATCGGGGACACTATAATAGTGCGCCAAAGCGAGGAATACAGTGCGGAACAATTGTTCATACTAACGGCGTCGGGACATCTGCCGCTGGCGGTGGTGAATGAGAAAGTGGCCCGGCGGCTGGCGCAGTCGTATCCACTGGCCCACATATCCACGGGGATATCGTTCACGCAATTCCAATCGTGGGTGGTGGCAGCACGTGACACGACATTGGCAGCAAAGCTTGATTCGATGATAGTCAGGACAAAGAGCACTCCGTGGTATGAAGAGCTGCTGAAGCGTTACAACCGGGAAAGCATGTAGCCGAAATGCACGGCAACAAGGCCCAGGACAAGGCTTATGCCGGCATATAGGGCCATGTGGAAATAACGGCCGTCGGAAAGGATGGCGTAATTTTCATTTATAAATGTGGAAAATGTAGTGAACCCTCCGCAGAATCCCACAGTAAGAAACAGCCGCAGATTGTCGTTCAGAATGTTATAACGCTGCATGAGGCCATATATCACACCGATAAACAGGCATCCGGCAATATTGGCTACAAAGGTGCCCCACACCGAGGGGAGCCCCATCAACCGGGCCATGATACGGGAAACACCATAGCGTGCCACACCTCCGAGGAAACTTCCCGCACCTATATAAAATAATGTCCTGATCATTACGGATGCAAAGATACGGATAAATTAGAAAGTAGGAAGTAGAAATTAAAAAGGCTGCTTCCGCGCACAAACCGATGCGGAGCAACCTGTCATAATCAATTTAGAATTTCAGTCAATTGAATGGAAGAAGGATTGACGGCCACGATGCGCCCGGTGGGGTCTATAAGCATCGTGCGGTAACCTTTGTCAAGATGATAAAGTTTTGTCAACCCGACGGCTTTGTCACCTGACGCACGAAAATGCATTCTCTCCCTCATTGAGTCATGACGCACTATTTCCTGAAACAGGGCGCTGTTGGAGTCCATATTAACGGACACGCGACACATGAGGTCTTCATCCACGGAACGGGCCATCCGGTCGTAATCGGCAACGGCAATGCGCGAAGAGGCATCGGCGGAGCTCCAGAACGACAGGAGGACATAACGTCCCTGCATATCGGCAAGATCAAAATTCCCTTCGAGGGAAGCATAACTTTCATCAAGCTTGAACAAGGGTGCCTGGTAGCCTTCAGCGGCTTCATAGACACTCTCGGTGTGGGCCGATACTGTCAGGAGAAGAATTGAGAAGAACGCAATGAATGTCATTGTTTTCTTCATTGTGTAAGATATAATATTCAACTTCAGGCTACCACCGGACTTTATCACGGAATGCGGGATCAGTCCTTATAGCGGGAATGTGTCCCGCACCGGAAGCCTCGCCGATTTTCGGCATGAGGGCTGACTCTTCAGCCCCGGGGAATTCTTAAATCCGGCGCAAAGTTAAGCAACATTTCCGAGTGATGCAAACCACATAAGTCTAAGCATCACCATTTTAGGATTTACATCGTACCGAAAGCCGCATATACAGCGGGGTTTGAGAGAGTTGTTAAACTTTGCTAATTAGATGTTGTATAACATGTTTTGCGGGCTATTTACGCCATCCGTAGCCTGCATCAACAAGAGTGGAACGGCTGCTGCAGAACTGCTCCGACAGTAATTCGGGAAGACCGGTGCCGGGATGTTTCCGGCAGTATTCCTCCACAATTCTGTAGCCTATGAACCGGCCGGCCGCACCGGGGGCGTTGGCATTTATGACGGGGGTGGAAGGTCCCGGCCCTACCAGTCGGCGGACAATCATGGGATCGGAGATATAGAGAAGATTGTTGTCAACCAAAGTTTCCCACATCATACGCTCATTGCTTTCCATCCATTCCACTTCAGCGGCGGTCCATCCGCCCGCGTCGGCGAGCGATGCGTCAGGCATGACGGACATAAGGGCATAAAGCACAGCCCCTTCGTGGAGCATAGCCGACAAGGTTGTTGCAGATCCATGATCGGGCGCAGGGTAAAGGGAGCCTATATGGGCCTCAAGAAGATTGTAGGGCAGAAGGGCCGGACGCTTACGGCGTTTCTGATAGGATTCGAAACCGTCGTAGCCCGGATAATCCGGACCTAAATAATGGTTCAGTGCGATAAGGGCAACGGAGTCGGAAAAATATACGCTCTGCATATACGGGGACTCAAAGCCATAGAGGGCCGGAGGGCGCACAGAGGGCAATTTTTCGGACAAGCCGGCGTACATGGCGCCGATAACTTCCTCAAGAGAGTCAAGCCGCGGCAACCGCTCCCTGACATCGGGCATGAAGATACGGCTTACGGCAGAGTTTCCGTAAGCTTCTATGGCCGAATCAGTCACGCCGGGAAGCAGCTCCATAGCCGCCATAAGCTCAAAGGCCGGACGGAACGAATCACCGAGGGCCAGGCGCTCAGCGGCAGGTGCCCCAGCGAATCGCGCCATAGCCGAATCCAACCGCTGAATGCGCACCGGAGGCGTGTCAGAACCTTTATGCGAGCACGCCGGAGCCAAAATGACCAACAGGCACCATGCGACCACGACGCTCCATGAGATTCGATTTACAATCATGGTTCAAAATTAGTAAGAATCGGATATATATTAGACAAACGGGACTCTTTTTTGTTCAGTGCGGTTTATTTTCGTATTTTTGCAGCTGTCAAAAAAACCTCCATCGTGTGATGGCCACAAAAGGAAACCTCATAGTCCGCCTGTTTATAATAGTCGCAGCCCTGCTGACGGGCGGTGACGCTTGGTGCTACACTGTGGTGATAGATGCAGGTCACGGAGGCAAGGATGTGGGCGCCAAGGGTGAAACAGCCGTTGAAAAGGATATCAATCTGGCGGTGGCGCTGAAACTCGGCAAGCTCATAACGAAGGAACACAAGGATGTGAAGGTGATATACACACGCTCAACGGATGTGTTTGTGCCGCTTCAGAAACGCTGTGACATAGCCAACAAGGCCAAAGGGGATCTGTTCATATCAATACATACGAATTCTGTGGACGCCTCAAACCCTAACCGGAAAACAGTGGAGGGAGCCTCGGTATATACTCTCGGGTTAAGCCGACAGAAGGAGAATTTAGATGTTGCAAAACGCGAAAATTCGGTAATGACTCTTGAAAAGGATTATACCACGACTTATTGCGGTTTCGATCCGAATTCGTCGGAGAGCTATATAATGTTCGAGATGAGCCAGAACAGGCATATAAACCAAAGCGTGAGGTTTGCACGCCTCGCCCAGCGGCAGCTTGTGAAGGGGGCCGGACGGGCCGACAAGGGGGTGCGGCAGGATATATTCTGGGTGCTTGTGCAAACAGGAATGCCTGCGGTGCTCGTGGAGCTGGATTTCATATGCAATCCGCGTCATGAGGAGTTCATGAGCACCACCGAAGGTCAGGACAAACTTGCCAAGGCTCTCGCCAAGGCTTTTACCGACTATCATGCACAGCTTCCCGGCGAACCAAAGGCGCCATCATCGACAAAGAAACGTAACAAGAACAAAAAATAGAATCCCCAAGAACGGGAAAACAAACATAACAGCTGATACGGATGAAAAAATTATTTTCCAAGGAAGTTATAATAGGTATATGTGCCACACTCACGGTGCTGATACTTGTGTTCGGTATCGATTACCTGAAAGGGGTGAATGTGTTCAAAGCATCCAATTATTATTACATATCATATACCAATGTGGCCGGACTTGCCCAGTCGGCGCCGGTGACGCTCAACGGCTACAAGGTGGGACAAGTGAGGGAAATAGAATATGAGTTCAACAATCCCGGGCATGTGAAGGTGGAGGTAAGCCTCGACAAGGCGCTGCAAGTTCCGGAAGGAACCAAGGCGAGCCTCATAAGCGACATGCTGGGTACAGCCACTATAGAGCTGAAGATGCCGGAAAATGTCACAAAGTTCGTACCTGTAGGCTCTACAATAGAAGGGGTGGTGCCCAAGGGGCTTATGGACAATATAGCGAACGAGATGATGCCCGGGGTGAGCAACATGATACCTAAAGTAGATTCCCTCATAACAGGGGCAAACATGTTAATTGCAAGCGAGGATCTGAGACAGTCGATAGCCCGGCTGAACCATGTGATGGCCAATCTTGAGACTTCCACAGCCTCACTGGCCCGCATAATGTCGCAGATCACACCCGTGGCTTCAAAAGCCGGAACCGTGATGACCAACGCCACTGAAATAACCGAGAACCTGAACCAGATTTCCCGCGACCTGACGAGTGTGTCGTCGACCCTGAAAGATATGCCTCTGGATTCGACTCTGAACCATATCAACCGCATCACATCCGACTTGGCGGCTGTGACGGCTGCTGTGAACAGCAAGGATTCGTCAATAGGCAAACTGCTTTACAGCGATGCTTTCTATAATAATATAAACAACACTGTGTCAAGCCTCGACTCGCTCTTCATCGACATAAAGAAGAACCCCAAACGATATATCAGCATAAAGCTGCTCTGACAACATTCATGCTGAAAGAAACAGGCCGGTGTGCTTATTTAAAGTCATTTTAAATAAGCACACCGGCCCTGCGAAAGGGGCCACTCCCCTCTTATTTCTGACGAATCCATTCAAATCCGGGATATAAAATTCATGCGGGCGGAGTGGAGGCAAAACATATTCCACTGGTTTCAAGCAGTTTATAAAGAATATAGTTTTGATATGGGTAAGCTACTGACACACAGCACAATGTAAAACATCTGCAAAAAACAAGAAAAAACGGGATTGTTTATATAAAAATTTATACTCAATTTTGTATCATAAATATACCGTTTTACTCACCCCCTGATGGAACTGACTCATACACAACTGTGGGAACGCTGTCTGGAGATATTCCGCGACAACCTCCCGCAGGAACAATTCGACACCTGGTTCAAGCCGGCAACTTCACTAAGTTATGAAAATAACAAGGTGACAATTGACGTGCCTTCGCCGTTCTATGTCGAACAGTATGAGGAACGCTTTCTGCGCCTTATAGGGCCGGTGATGAAAAAGGTCTACGGCAACGGAGTGGAACTTTACTATCATTTCAATCAGGTAAAGGACCGGCCCGAGACCCAAGTAACAACACGCACGGAGGATCCGGCGACATTCGGCACATCGCCCTTTGCGCCTAAAAAATATCCTGATCTCGACCCGCAGCTCAATCCACGCTACACATTTGAGAACTATTGCGGAAGCGACAGCAACAAGCTGGCACGTGCCATAGGCATGGCCATTGCCGACGATCCCAAGCTCAAAACCTATAATCCTCTCTTTATATTCGGCCCTACCGGTGTGGGTAAAACACATCTGAGCCAGGCTATAGGAATAAGGATAAAACAATTGCGTCCGGAGACAAGAGTGCTGTACATAACGGCACGCCTGTTTGAAAGCCAATATACCACAGCTGCCAACTCCGGCAAGATGAATGATTTCATCAATTTCTACCAAAGTATCGATGTACTCATAATCGATGATATTCAGGATCTTATAGGCAAGGCCAAAACTCAGAACGCATTTTTCCACATATTCAACCATCTGCATCAGAATCAGAAACAGCTGATACTGTCGAGCGACTGCCGCCCGGCATCTATGGACGGAATGGAAGAACGGCTGCTGTCAAGATTCAAATGGGGCATGACGGCGGAACTGGAGCGCCCGGACATCGAGCTGCGGCGGGATGTGCTCTGCCGCAAAGCAAGTCAGGCCGGTGTGGAACTGAGCGAGGAAGTGATAGATTACATAACCCGTAATGTAACGGACAGCATACGCGATCTGGACGGGATACTGTCGTCGCTCGTGGGCCATGCGGCGATTCTGAACCAAGATATAACGATAGAACTCACCCGCCGGGTAGTGGCCAATGCAGTCAAAATCAACCGCAGGCAGATCAACTTCGAGATGATCACGCAACAGGTGACCGACTATTACAAAATTGATGTGGACAGCATATTCACTTCCTCGAGAAAACGTGACATATCGGATGCACGCCAGTTGGTGATGTATCTCGCCAAAAAGCACACGAAACTCCCGCTCAAAGGTATCGGGACGCGATTGTCGCGCACACACGCCACAGTGTTGCACGCATGTAAGATTGTTGAGGACCGCCTGCTGACCGACAGGCAGCTGCGCGATGACGTGGCCAAGATAGAAGGCGCCCTGCTTAAATAAATCAGACCGCACCTAATTCACTTTTAAACAAATTCTAAAGACGGAAAGGAATAGGAAGGATGTAATGCACCGGAACGGGTGAGTTATTTATCCGGCCGGCAACCCATTTAGGCATTTTTGAGATAACCCTCACAGCCTCGCGGTCGAGCGACTCCTCTACCCCACGAAGCACCTGAATATGGCTTATAGTGCCATCCGGCCCGATAATAAAGCCACAGAGCACACGGCCTGAAAGTCCATTGTTGTAGGCCTGCTCAGGATAGCTGCGTTCGGAGTTTATGAACTTGAGCATGGCACGCTCGCCTCCGGGAAACACAGGGACTTCATCGACCATATCGGCGTCATATACCACTGTGACTTCCGCACTCATATAGCCTTCGGAATAATACATTCCCACTCTCTGACGGCCCTGCCCGGCCATGGAGGCCGAGATGGCGAGAAATACGAGAATTGCGGATATCCGGAAACAGGGGTAGTCAAGCATAATGTAGCTGTGTTTGATAGGGCAAAAATATATCCTTTCCATGATATCCGCAATAGCTGTAGAAGGCTTTTGAGAATGATTATTATTGTTTTATGTTTGTTGACAAAAAACAGGGTGGTATTCATAACGATGGTTAAAAATCCTCAGCCAACGGATCAAAATTCCATACCTACGGTATACGATAAGGGAGCAACCATACGTTAAACCATTATAGCGGCACTATGAGAGGCCCGTACTATATTCAGTAAGCAAATATGCATCGGTTAAATATAATGATTCTGCGGCTGTGTGTAGCGACAATATCGCTCGCGGTATGCCTCCCCTCCATAGCCGGGGATTCATCGCCGGCCTATAATTTTCTAAACATCACCTCGTCGGCCCATGTATATGGACTCGGTGGCGTCAACATATCCACTGTGGAGGAAGATGTAAGCCTTGTAGACCAGAATCCGGCCCTGATAGGCCCCGAAATAGATATGCAGCTTGGGTTCAACTACATGCGCTATCTTGGGCAAAGCAATTTTGCCGGTGTGAAATGGGGATCGAGAGCTTCTGACAGGAGCGCATATGCCGTAGGACTCCAGTATTTCGGCTACGGCGATATAAAGTCAAGCGATGAGACGGGCACTGTAACGGGCACTTTCTCACCTAAAGACGTGTATTTTTTCGGGGCTTATTCACATGACATCACTGACCGGCTCAGAGGCGGCATAACTTTAAAATATGTGTACAGCGCCTATGAGCAATATTCAGCCATGGCATTGGCAACGGATCTCGGCATCAACTACTACAATGACGCCAACGATCTGTCGCTTTCGGCAGTCATAACCAATCTCGGTGGCCAGATAAAACGCTTCGACAAGAGCTACGACCGGCTTCCGTGGGATATACGGCTCGGCTGGACCCAGCAGTTCGGAACCTTTCCGGTGAGATGGTCGATAACTGCATGGAACCTCACAAAATGGAACTTGCCCTATTATGACATGGGCGACGGGACCGAGCCTATGAAGAAAAAAGACAGCTTCATGAGCAATCTGATGCGCCATCTCGTGTTCGGAGCCGATATAGTTCCAAGCAGTAAATTCCATATCTCTATAGGCTACAATTACAAGACGCGCACGGACATGAGCACCTACTCCCGCAACTTCTTTTCAGGAATATATCTCGGAGCGGGGCTCAAGGTGAGCATGTTCACTATCGACCTGGCATATTCGCAGCCTCACGGAGGAGGATCGACACTGATGCTCAATCTCTCCACAAACTTATATGAATTCAAAAAATCCAGAAAATGACATATACGGATACACCATCATTGAACCACCGTCCTATTGTAGTTGCCATTGACGGTTACTCATCGTCGGGGAAAAGCACTATGGCACGCAAACTTGCCGCCGAGGTAGGCTACCGTTATATCGACTCGGGAGCCATGTACCGCGCAGTAACCCTTGCTGCAATCCGTAAGCATCTGACGGGCCCGGGGACGGAACATCCGGACACTGCCGCAATTGCCCGTATGGTCAACGGGCTTGACATAGACTTCCATATCACGCCTGAAGGTCAGGTAACCATGCTCGACGGTGAAAATGTGGAACCCTATATAAGGGGAATGGAAGTGTCGGATTATGTGTCGGAGATAGCCGCCATACCGGAAGTACGAGAAGCCCTCACGGCCATGCAGCGACGCCTTGGCGCCAACGGAGGCATAGTGATGGACGGACGCGATATCGGCACTACCGTATTTCCTGACGCAGCCCTGAAAATATTTGTAAAAGCCTCGGCCGAAACCCGCGCACACCGCCGCTGCGAGGAGCTAAAGGCCAAAGGGGAAACGGTGGATTTCAATGACGTGCTCGACAATATCGAAAAACGCGACCGCATTGACGAAACCCGTGCAGTAAGCCCGTTGCGCAAGGCTGACGACGCTGTGACACTTGACAATTCCACAATGACGCATGACGAACAGAACCGGTGCCTGCTCGATCTGTTCAATTCCCGGATCAAACAGTGATGAACGTGCGCCCTACGGTTGAAATAGACCGCGACTCAGGATTCTGCAACGGGGTAGTATCGGCAATCCGGAAAGCCGAGGCGGAGCTTGACCTCAACGGACGTCTCTATTGCCTCGGCGACATTGTGCACAATTCCAACGAAGTGGACCGGCTCAGGGCCAAAGGACTCATTACGATAACGCATGAGGAACTGGCCGCGCTCCATGATGTGAAAGTGCTGTTCAGAGCCCATGGCGAACCGCCGTCGACCTATGAGCTGGCGCGACGCAACAACATCGAGATAATAGACGCCACATGCCCGGTGGTGCTGATGCTCCAACGGCGAATAAAAGCCTCGTTTGATTCGGTTGACCCGCGTCCGCAGATAGTCATATACGGCAAAACAGGACACGCGGAAGTGAACGGCCTCGTAGGCCAGACCCAGGGGGAGGCAATAGTTGTGGAACACCCCGAGGACCTTGACAAGATAGACCTCACACGCGACACTGAACTATACTCCCAGACCACCAAGTCAATCGAAGGACTCCGCACACTATCCTCTATAATAGAGGAACGAAAAAGCCCCGATGTGAAATTCACCACCCACGACACTATATGCCGTCAGGTATCCAACCGGGTGCCTAAACTAATTTCATTTGCCCGGAGCCATGATGTGGTGCTATTTATAAGCGGCGCCAAGAGCAGCAACGGACGCATTCTGTTTGCTGAATGCCTCCATGTGAATCCACGGAGCTATCATATATCCAATGTGAGCCAGCTAAGCATCGATATGTTGAAAAATGCCTCAAGCATAGGCATATGCGGAGCCACCTCCACACCCCGATGGCTTATGGAGGATATGAAAGAGGAGGTGATGCGTCTTCTTGACCGATGCGGCAATGAATGATTTCGTGGCAATAGATGTGGAGACGGCCAACAATCACCCGTCGTCGATATGCGCTATCGGAGCGGTAAAAGTGCAAAACGGATATATAACCGACCGTTTTTACTCGCTTGTAAAGCCGGAACCTGAATATTTTTTCCGTTACTTCACCGAACAGATACATGGCATAGGCCCTGACGACGTGGAGGAGGCCGACACATTTGACACTGTATGGGAGCGACTTTACGGATTCATCGGGCACCTCCCGCTTGTGGCCCATAACAAAAAATTCGACGAACGCTGCATACGCGAAGCATTCAGGGTATACTGCATGGATTATCCCGATTACCAGTTTATGTGTACACTTGAAAAAGCGCGCCGCACAATTCCCCGAAGCCTGCTCTCATCGTTCACCCTGCCATCATTATGCGATTTTCTCGGCATACCTTTCAATAACCATCACAATGCGCTCGCCGATGCCGAAGCATGCGCAAAAATAGCAATGACGCTGATATGAAGAATTTTACCCTATTGTTTATAACGGCTATAGCAGCCACAGCCCTCACCTGCTCATGCGGAAATCCAGGCAGATCCGAAGCTTCCGAAAAAATACAGCCGGAACTTGCCGATACCAATCAAACCGAAATAACAAAAGCATATATAAAGGGGCGTGAGGAAGCACGTTGCATACTTGACAGCTGCGGGAACGAAACGGAGTTACGCAACATGCTGCTCCAGACCAATGCCCGTGTGCACATATTGCGCTCGAAAGGGGGCGACAGCATGGCCGACGACTTTCTAAGAGGCCTACGCGACGAACTCTACGAAAGCGGCGACACCCTCGGCACTACTTTGTTTCCGAATTAAACGGGAGGGCGACTTTCCACAAAAAAAGTTAATATGGGTTGGAGATTATGTCAATTTTTTTCGTTAGCTTTGTTTTAACTTAAAACACTAATCTGAGACCTAATCCCAACACCTATCCCTATGTCAAGCTCCAATGATGCCAAAATCCTGAATAGCAAAGGCATAACACAACAAACATTAGACACGCAACTCGAACACATCCGCAACGGATTTCCGTATTTACAGATAGTGAACTGCGCCACTGCCGGAAATGGCATAAAAGTGCTCACACCACAAGAGGAAAAAGAGGCCATCGCCATATGGAACCGTTATATATCGGAAGGAGGCGACGTAATGAAGTTTGTACCGGCATCAGGTGCAGCCTCGCGCATGTTCAAAGCTCTGTATGAATATGTCAACTCTCCTAAAAAACTGCCTGAACCCGGATCGGACATTGACAACCTGATGCGGCACATTGAGAACATACCGTTCATAACCGAACTAAATGCAGCGCTTTTACGAATTCACGGGATGTCGGCGACGGAACTGCATCAGCTCGGTCGTGACAAGGATATAGCACGGGCCATCCTTTATCCTGACGGTCTCAACTACGGCTCCATGCCCAAGGCCCTGCTCATTTTCCACCACTACAATACACATGACCGCACAGCTCTTGAAGAGCAGTTGGCCGAGGGCACCCAGATGGCATCGGACGCCAACGGCAATGTGAGAATACATCTCACTGTAAGCGATGAGCACAAAAGCATGTTCGAGGACAAGCTAAGACTCATGCAGCCTGCACTGTCTGAAGCCACCGGGCATGATTTTGAGGTGAGCATAAGCGTTCAGAAGCCGTCCACCGACACAGTGGCCGCCAACAGTGACGGCACACCGGCACGTGATGAGGAAGGCAACCTCATATTCCGCCCCGGAGGCCATGGCGCGTTGCTTGAGAATATGAACGACATTGACGCAGAAACAGTGTTTATAAAGAATATCGACAATGTGGTGCCGGAAGCTCAGCGTGAAACAACGATCCATTACAAAAAAGTGCTCGGCGGGATATTAGTGGAGAACCGCCGTATCATGAACGACTATATAGAGAGGTTCACCACCGACTTCTCCACCGATCTGACAAATGAGGTAGGTGAATATATGAGAAATACACTCTGCATAGAAGGGCCCCAGTACACCACTTTGAATGGAGCCGGACTCGCAGAATGGATGCGCTCGAAATTAGACCGCCCCCTGCGTGTATGCGGCATGGTTAAAAATGAGGGAGAACCTGGAGGCGGACCGTTTATAACCCGCAACGCCGACGGCACCTCCTCCCCCCAGATATTGGAAAGTACTCAGATTGACATGAGCTGTGCGGAATACGCCGCTATGGCAGCGCGGTCAACCCACTTCAATCCGGTGGATCTGGTATGCTATCTCAAGGATGCCGAGGGTAAAAAATATGACCTGAGAAAGTATGTGGATCCCAACACCGGTTTCATATCGTCAAAGTCGATAAAGGGACATGCGATAAAAGCGCTTGAGCTTCCGGGACTATGGAACGGAGCTATGAGCGACTGGAATACGATATTTGTCGAGGTGCCCGTGGCAACGTTCAATCCTGTAAAGACCGTCAACGACCTGCTGAGGCCGGCACACACGGCATAACGGGGGAACCAAAGGCTCCCGAAGTCCGTTATAATTGCATGGCAAACAAACGTGACACACTGAAACGTCTATGGGCGGAATCATTCGGTGACTCCGCCGAATACATAGACATGTATTTTGACCGAGTCTATAATGATTCTGACGCCCTTACGCTGGAAATTGACGGCAAAACCGTAAGTTCGCTGCTGCTCCAGCGCTATGTAATGAAATTCCACGGGCAAGAGGTGCCGACATCATATATATCCGGCGCCTCAACCCGTAAACAGGAACGCGGCAAGGGGTATATGTCGGCTCTTATCATAGATTCTCTGATAGAAAGCCGCCGGCGCGGCGACATGTTCTGCGCCCTCATACCGGCACAGCCGCATCTGTATTTTTTCTATGACCGATTCGGATTTGCCACAACGGTATATTACGATTACCAACGTTACACATCGGTACACCATTTCCCCTATGAAGGCTCATATGCCGAAGCCGACAACCATTTCTCGCCTGACATATACGAAGCATTCCATAATTTCGAGATACAACAGAAGTGCGGCATAATACATTCACAGAGGGATTTCCTGAACATACTCGATGACCTGAGCCTCGATAACGGAAAATTTATCGCAATGAGCAATCCATCCGACGGGGCTGTATCTGGAATGGGGTTTGCCTTTGAGGGTGACGGTTATATAAGTATCAGGTGTCTTCTGCATGAGAACGAAAACGCCCGCTCGGCGGTTTTGGAGCATATACGCAACGCATGGCCCGACAGGCCGATATGCGTCATGGCCAATCCCGATAAACAGCCATGCAATCTACATGCAAGAGGTATGTTCAGGATAATCGACGCCGGGGAATGTCTACGCACAATAGCCGCAGCCAACCCGCAGTGGAAATGTGCCATAAAGGTTACCGACCCAATCCTCACTGACAACAACCACATTTATATAATAGCCAACGGGAGATCAGATACAAACGACTCCTACCGTGGGAAGCTTGATTTCGATGTAAATGCCGACATTCTGACACGCCTTATTTTCAGTTCACAGTCCATCGGCGAGATTACCGGCTTCCCATCATGCCGCCCCACCCTGCGGCTTATGCTTGACTGAATCTGCATATATTTAGACACTCACCATAAAACACGGATAAACCAATATACAATCCATAGATTATGATTTTATCAGAATAATGTTGCATGTTTTGTGGTATATACCTATTTTTGCGCCATAGTACCATTAAAACACAGCATAGCATGAAGAAAAGCATCAAAATGGCCGTATCAGCCATTATTCCCGGGCTGATAGCATCATTGTCACTGCAATCCTGTAGTGATGACAACCAACCGGATGAGCCAAGACCTTTCCATCCGGTAGAAACAGGGAAAGATATCATACACAACAATCTTTACCATGTGGTGGATTTTTCGGGTTCCGGAGCCCCACGGATTCCGGTCAATTCATTGGAGCCGGTGGAAATATCAATCCCTGAAGGTGCTGAAATAACAGCCCGCGTGGTAACCGAGGGCAACAATCAATATGTGGAATTTACGGCTACTGATGCATTTACATCCAACAGGGCGGTAATACCTGTTGCAGTGTCGCCGAAAGGTTGTCCTGAAGAAGGGAGGCACATGTTCATTACAGCCGTAAAAGTTGCTGACGGAATATCCGACCGACAAGCACCAGCACGCTCCGTTTCCAATCCTGAAAATCCCATGCTTTCAAGCTACAGCGAGTATATGGGCAAGGGCACTTTCTGTTTCGGACAACTCGGCAACACAACGGCGTCCATACTTCTTTATGACCATCTTTCAGAACTTGACGAAAAATACATCACCGTAAACTCCACACTCAACCAGGAATTTATGGCGGAACATTCGGAAGAATCCTCGGAAAGCTCAATGCATCAGGTATCTGTAAACCTCGGCATAGATTTTAAGAAAACACGCAAAGTTACGGCGGGCTTCGATATGGTGGGGGTGTCAGGCGGCAAAGGCATATTCAAACCGCGAAAAGAAAATCGTGGCTCTATCAGCGGAAGTTTCAATCTCGGAGTTACAAGCGAGACCTACCAGAGCCTTGACTTCGAATATTACATGAACCTTTACAGTGTCAGGAAATCGGAAGTTGCAATACAGATGCCTCTGTTTGAGCTTTCAGAGAATAACCAGCACCCCGACACTACGCTTATGGCCCTGATCAATCCCAAATTTCTCGAACAGCTCGGATCCACCGAGCCTGAAAGTTTCAACCCCACCCTTTTCTTTGATACCTGGGGAACCGATTTAATTACAAACGGTGTTTTCGGAGGCCGGTGTCTGTATCTTTATGCCCGTGAAGAAAATGTATATGAGCATACTCTCGGGGTTGACGCCAGTGCGGAAATGAAAGTAATAAATCCCACTTCCGGTTCGGCTGCAAAAAGCTGGCTTGACATATATCAGGCCAACCATAGCCCTTATATAAACAGCAGTGTTGATGTAGGCTACCACAGCGAGGACTATTCCTCTGCCACCAAGGCATGGAGTTTTTATTCAGTTACGGGCGGATATATGACCGACAACGATGCGGGCAAATGGCTTGAAGGGTTCAATGGCAGCGAGAACAGCGAAAACTGGTCGCTTGTCAGCTACCGCCGGCTATCCTCCTCGGCCCTGAATCCGGATACTGACGATGACAGCGCGGAATTCAACTGGGACCTATATCCCGTGGAGAAACTGGCCAACAATGTACTCGGCATTTACCTCAGCCGCTTCGGCGACCAGATGACCCATGCCGACTCTGTGGCCTATGAACGCATGGAGAATGTTGTAAAGAAACTTGCGGACGCCAAAATGGATTATCTTGAATCACATCAGTTTATGGCAAATTCACGATCGCCCCTGATTCTGGCGGATGTGATCATGAAAAACGGATCAAACGACCATAAATCCGGAGAGCCCAAATCCTTTATCGCGGAAGACCCACGCCATCCGGGCAAAAAAAGGGTTTATTATCCCATGATGGCCAACAAATATGCCCATTACGACAAGGGTTATGCCGTAGAGACGACCCAAAATGCCTTCTATAATGCCGCAGCTGACAATGAGGACCATTACTGGTATTATGCCCTGGCCCATGAAAACGACTGCGACGGGATAACCGACATACGGTTTCTGACCGAGGGCGAGATCGGGGATTATTACGTGAAACGCGGTGACTGTTCCGATTGCGGGGGGCTCATAATCACCGACAATTATGTATGGGTAAAGTTTGCAGAACCGGGCACAGATATCAGCCAGAAACTTACGGCTTTCGGACTTTATGACAAAAAAGATGCAGCCGTGGAACCGACACGCATCTTTGCCTCAACAGGTGGCAGCGAACTTAAACGCAACTGCCTCGAAAGCGAGGAGAATGCATGGAAAGAGTGGTGGAGCACCCAGTCATGGCTGAGCAAATACCAATGGAATGAGGGAAGCATGACATTCGATATCGGCATATGGTGTGTGCTGTCCACCAAGCCATTAGACATCAAAAGGTTCAAAGGAGACAATGTGTGCCAGCCGCTCCCTTGGTAATTTTACTGTAAAAAAGAATGAGGCTGTCGTTGACAGCCTCATTCTTTTTATTATCACTTATCTTTGTTTTTGAAGTCACCCTTGCGGGCTTCGCCCCGGCGTAAATCGCCTTTGCGGAGGTCATGTTTCTTTCCGCCCTTGTTGAACTTACGGTCAGGAAACTTCTGCTGCCGGGGTGAGTTTACAAAATTGTTTTCAAGAAATTGTACATACTGCTCGGGAGTCAGTATACTTTTTACGTCTTTGAGATACTTGGCACGGCTTTCTTTTGCCTGAGCACGGCGCTTTGATATTTCGTCCTTTTTCTGCTGCATACCGGCTGCACGGTCGCGGTCGCGTTTCTGCTTGCAGTCAGCTTTAAGTTCATCTATTTTTTTCTGTTGGTCGGCTGTAAGCCCAAGTCCCTCAAAGGGATTATAACATCTTTGAGCTGAACGGCAGGAATCGCCTTTACAGGATAATTCTCTCTTGTCGGATTTACATTTACCGTCGAATTTCTTCTGAGCGGAAGAGGCCAATGATGTAAACGTCAGTGCTGCGATGGCGATTGCCAATACTTTCTTTTTCATGTTGCTTAGTTTATAGCTTAATAATATTAATTCTTTGCAAATACGTTTATATGACAACCGGTAAAAACAAAGGTTTAATACTTTTCAGCTTATTAACAACATAAAACAGAATTTTGCCAACGAATATAACAGAAGAAATTCTGATCAGAAAGCCTCGCCTATGGCAAAAACGAGGCCTTTGGTGCCCTGGCCCCAGCCGAAATCAACACGGGCGTTGACATTGTGCTTGAATTCAAACCGCAATCCCAATCCGAAATTATGGAGCCATTCGGGACGAATATTCTTTGTAGTGTAATCCTTTATTGACGAGAACAGAGTGGCACCGCCTACCCATCCTACCACACCGAAACGTTTGTAGACATGCTGCCGCAGTTCTATCTGTGCGGCGATCTGGGAATTGTCTATGGCCTCACCCATATAATATCCGCGCATACGTATGCCGTCGCTGGCTATCTGTTCGCGCATGGTCCACGGCGTCTTGTCGGTGTTCACCCCGAAATAATAGTCAAGCCCCAGCACGGCACCTTTCCACAGACCGATATAGGCATCGCATATCAGATGCTGCGACATGAAATAATGCGGTGCGTTGCCGAGCCAATGGGGATAAAACAACGCTTTGTACATAAGGTAAACTCCGCGGGTGGGATTGAGGATATTGTCGCGCGAATCAAGCGCCACGGAAGCTCCTAATCCGGTAACATAATACCGAGGGCGCTCGCCAAGCAGATATTCAGGGTTACGGATAGTCCGGGCTTCAGTATAGTCAAGCCGCATCTGGGCGCCAAGATATATGTTACGGTAAATCCGATACACATATTCGGCTTTCAGGTCGATCTGACGCCGGTCATAGTGGGATGTCGGATTACGGGCTGTCTCCTCGGAGTTCACGCCCCAGAAATCAAGCGACTTACGATACAGTTCAAGATTATAGGAAAGGCGGCTGCGGTTGTCGGGGAAAAGGTTGTTGCCTTTAAACGTAACGACGAAGAAGCCGTTGATTGATATGTTGACTGACGCGAATACATCGCTCGGCGACTTAAGCGTATCATTCCGGTTCATACGGTAAAGGGCCGTTGCCGCCCCTCCTATGCCGAAACTCGCCTCACGGGTATAGCTCGGCGAAACAGCGAAACTAAGGTCGAGAGGTTTGTCGCGGGTGTGATCCACATTGCCGCGTATGAGCGACGACAGCCATTGCCGGAACCACCGGGGAGCATGTTTGACCACAGGCAATGAATCAGCAAACAGAGTGGACTGTACAGGAGCCGGACGCAAAGACAAAGTGTCGCACAGGCTAACGTCATTAAACTCCATTCCCTCTGTAAGACGAGGAGGGGCCACACGGACTGTTTGGCCCACAGTAACAGGCTCCACCTGTGAGCATAAGGCCGGAAGAGCCCCGAATGCCCACAGGAAGAACGACAGCAGGAACGATAATTCAGTTGGCCGGAGCCTTGTCATCAGTCTTATCTGTGTCAGCAACTTCTTCAGCTTCTACATCCTCAACACCGGCATCACTGCCATGGCCGTGGTCGGCAGCATTCGCATCCTTATTCTCCGCATCACGTGCTGCAAGAATTTCGTCAGTGCGCGAGATCCACTGCCGCTTGCCGAAGATCTTCTCCACATCCTCGGTAAATATGACTTCACGTGTCACAAGAGTGTCGGCCAGCTGTCCATGACCCTCGGCATGCTTTTTCAATATCTCCTTAGCCCGGTTATATTGCTGCTCTATAAGCCTCGACACCTCTTCGTCGATGAGACGGGCACGATCCTCGCTGTAAGGCTTGGAGAAGCCGTATTGCTGTCCCGATGAATCATAATAGCATATATTGGGCAGTTTGTCGCTCATGCCGTAGTAAACCACCATAGCATAGGCCTGCTTGGTAACGCGTTCAAGGTCGTTGGCCGCACCGGTGGAAATATGCCCGAGAAAAAGCTCCTCGGCCGCACGACCTCCGAGGGTAGCGCACATTTCGTCAAGAAGAGCCTGAGTAGGTGTTATCTGACGTTCCTCGGGCAAATACCAGGCTGCCCCGAGAGCTTTGCCTCGCGGCACGATTGTCACTTTTATAAGTGGGTTGGCATAACGCAGGAACCATGACACTGTGGCGTGTCCGGCCTCATGCACGGCTATGGAGCGTTTCTCCTCGTCGGTGGTTATCTTTGTGCGTTTCTCCAGTCCGCCTATTATACGGTCCACCGCATCGATAAAGTCCTGACGACCAACGGAATGTTTGTTATGACGGGCGGCTATAAGCGCGGCCTCATTACATACGTTGGCTATATCGGCTCCGGAGAATCCCGGTGTCTGACGGGCGAGAAGCTCCACATCCACATCCTCGGCAAGCTTTATTTTTTTGAGATGCACGTTGAATATGGCCACACGGTCGTTGAGATCGGGCAATTCCACATAAATCTGACGGTCGAAGCGTCCGGCACGCAACAGGGCCTTGTCGAGTATGTCGGCTCGGTTGGTAGCAGCAAGGATTATAACACCGCTGTTTGTGCCGAAACCGTCCATCTCCGTAAGCAGCTGATTGAGAGTATTCTCCCGTTCATCATTCGAACCCATGTTCGGATTGCGGCCACGAGCCCGACCTACGGCGTCAATCTCGTCGATGAACACTATGCACGGGGATTTCTCTTTGGCCTGACGGAACAGATCCCTCACACGCGAGGCACCCACACCTACAAACATCTCGACAAAGTCGCTGCCCGACATGGAAAAGAACGGCACATTGGCCTCTCCGGCTACCGCCTTGGCAAGAAGCGTCTTACCAGTTCCGGGAGGGCCTACCAGAAGGGCTCCCTTGGGGATCTTTCCGCCGAGTTCGGTATATCGTCCCGGATTTTTGAGAAACTCAACGATCTCCTCAATCTCAGTCTTGGCCTCAGACAGCCCTGCCACATCCTTGAACGTGACTTTTATATCATTATCCTTATCGAAAATCTTGGCTTTGGATTTACCCACATTGAACACACCGCCGGGACCTCCTCCATCGCGGCCTGACATACGCTTCATCATGAAAAACCAGAATGCAATGAAGAGTATGATGGGCCCGAACGACCACAGAAGGGTGTTGAATTCACTGCCTTTCTCAAACTTCACATCGCCCTTGAATTTACCCGATGCAGTCCATTCCTCTATCTTGTCCTGAAGTTTGTCGGCCGATGGGATCTCAGTCTCAATCTTGGCTATTGTGCCGGGCTTCAACTGTCCCGACTTAAATATTTTCTGGGCAAGGGAATCGGACAGATATGCTTCCGCTATATTCTTGTTTGTGAAAACTACAATCCGTTCCACGCCTCCGCCTGTCACATATTTCTCGAACTGCGAATAACTTATCTCCTTGGTGGCTGAGTTATCATCCAGGTAAAGTATTCCCACAAGGAACGCTATGACAATAGCGTACATCCAGTACATGCTGAATTTTATGGAACGGGACTTTTGCGGCTTTGAAGTCATTTGATAAATGAGGTAAGTCTATAGATATTATTATATTTATTAACAGAAAAAACAGTATCCGGTCAATCAAGATCCGGGATGGAAATAATAGGAGCATCGCTCCACAATTCCTCAAGATTGTAACGGGCACGCACTTCGGGCTGAAAAACATGGACCAGAACGTCGCCATAGTCGATAACTATCCATTCGGCATTTCTGTAGCCGTCATAATTATAAGGTTTTATGCCGGCTCTCTCAAGCAGCGATTCCCTTATATTGTCGGCTATGGCAGTGACCTGCATATTCGAAGAACCTTCGCATATTATGAACTGACGGGCCGAAGCGCCGTCGATTGACGAAAGGTCCACAATCTTGATATTTTTTCCTTTACGGTCCTGAATGCCATCGATCACGAGAGTGTCGAATGACGGGAGTTCCTGAGTAAATGTCATCAGTTGAAACAGAGTGTTGTTATGTGAGAATTAAACGATATATCAATTATACGTATTATACGTACTTTACTTTTTAACAAATAAATCGGCATTATGGCCGAGCGAAACGGAATTTTATTCATACCTCATAGTTTCAGAAGGTGAAATCGTGGCCACTATGCGAGAGGGCAACACCACTACAATATAGCCCGCAACCGCCACTCCGACATTCAGCGCAAGCCACGAAATAAAACCAAGTTCCACCGGCACATAGTCAAGGTAATAGGCTTCGGGATCCAAAGGCACAATATGAAATGTGTCCTGCAACAGGATCAATGCAATGGCCAGAAGATTACCCACTACCATTCCGATAAACACAATGCGCATCGAAACCGCTATGAATATCCGTGATATAAATCCTGTTGTGGCACCCTGCGATTTCAGAATACCTATGAGCCTGACACGACGCAATATTATTATAAACAAGCTCGATATCAAGGTAAAACCGGCCACAGCGCCCATAAGCGCCAATATAACAATAACATTGGCATCAAGGAGTTCAAGCCAGTTGAAATATAAGGCCCCCATAGAGTTGACATCCGTAAGCAGAGGCATATCGGATATGCGTCCTTGCGAATATGTGCCGATAAGCGATTCATACAGTTTATCCGAAACAGAGGATATTTCACTGCTGGAAAGTCCGGATACTTCTATGCGTGAACCTTCGTCAGGTGCAGTGAGGGATATGCCGTCAAGCACAGGTTTGGCCACAAAAGCATTCATCCGGTCAAAATCGCCGAAATGAGTATCATAAATGCCCGAAACTCTGAACCGCCGGGCTTTCACCGTGCCATCGGTGAAAAAATATCCGTTGATATTATCGCCTGCAGATAGCTGAAGACGCGAGGCCACATGCCGGGAGATAAGTATGGCAGGATCGGAATCATCGGCCGTGTGCAGATCCGGCAACACACCTTCCTTTATAGCTGAAGCTATGAAAGCGGTGTCGTAACCGGCTGTTATGCCTTTAAAACTCAGCCCGACGAAACTATCGGGAGTCTTAAGTATGCCCGGACGTTGCTCTACCACACTTACTGACGCTCCCGGAGCCACATCAAGGATAATAGACTGAAGTGTATCAGTAAGGGTTATGTAACGATCGCCGTGATAAAGCACTATCTGACTGTCGAATCCCTCCACTTTGTTACGGATCTCATGGCGGAAACCAGTGACCACGGCAATAGAGATCATCATCACTGCCAATGAAAGCGCCACACCGCACACTGCTATTGCCACACCGGTGAATGTTCCTTCGGCAGCGTCACCTTTCAGGCGTAGACGTCGGGATATAAAATAAGGCACATTCATACCCCAATATTCACACTACACGCCCGGGATATACCTCAAGAGCCTTTTCCAATACTTTTAAAGCCGTGGTAAGTTCATCGATATTCAACACATATGCAATTCTCACCTCATCACGTCCCAACCCCGGAGTAGTATAAAATCCTTCGGCAGGGGCAAGAAAAACAGTCATTCCCTCATACGAGAAATCGCTCAGGCACCACCGGCAGAATTTCTCGGCATTGTCAACCGGAAGCTTGGCCACCGTGTAAAAGGCTCCGGTAGGAAGAGGACTGAACACTCCCGGTATGGAATTCAATCCGGCAACAAGGCAGTCACGCCTATGTCTGTATTCCTCATGAACCGCCTGCATATAACTTTGCGAAGCGTCCATTGAGGCCTCAGCCACAATCTGTCCTAAAAGAGGAGGACTCAACCGTGCCTGACAGAATTTCATCACCACTTCACGCAGAGCTGAATTACGGGTGACAAGCGCTCCTATACGTATGCCACACTCACTGTAACGCTTGGAAACCGAATCTATCAACACCACTTTATCATCAATGCCTTCAAGCTGAAGTGCTGAGACATAAGGTACGGATGTGTAACAGAATTCACGGTATACTTCGTCACTGAACAGATAAAGATCATGCTGCTCTACTATATCACGTATGCGCTCAAGCTCCTCACGTGAATACAGATAACCCGTAGGATTATTAGGATTGCATATAAGCACTCCTTTTGTATGGGGCGTTATAAGGCGCTCTATCTCCTCTACCGGAGGCAGAGCGAAGTTGTCCTCTATATGTGATGTCAAAGGAACTATCTTAGCGCCTGCTGACACAGCGAATGCCATGTAATTGGCATAAGCAGGCTCGGGAACTATGATTTCATCGCCCGGATTAAGACATGCCATAAAAGCGAAAAGCACAGCCTCCGACCCTCCGCATGTCACAATTATATCCTCCGGATCCACATTCAGGCCAAAGGAACGGTAATAACCTGAAAGACGGCTGCGTAACGAATATATTCCGGCTGAAGGCGTATATGACAACACTCCGGGCTGTATCTGTGAAAGGGCATCAAAAGCTTCGGTGGGCGAAGGCAGATCCGGCTGTCCGATATTGAGATGAAACACTTTGACGCCACGACGTTTAGCCTCCTCACTCAGATGAGCGAGCTTACGTATGGGCGAAGCAGGCATCTGGATGCCCCTATGTGATAGCTGCGGCATAATTATAGAATTGACGTAAGCAGCCTACTTATCTGAGGCCCATAAAAAAATCTTTTCTGACCTCATGATTGTCAAATAATCCGGAGGTAACCACAGTCACGGTGGAGGAATCCTGTTTCTCAACTCCCCGCATCTGCATGCAAAGGTGGCGGGCTTCACATACCACAATAACTCCTTTGGGATGCAACAGATAATTAACCGCATCAAGAATCTGGGAACTCATACGTTCCTGCACCTGAAGCCGACGGGCATAAACATCCACAAGCCGGGCCAGTTTGCTTAGCCCGATTATCTTTCCATCAGGAATATAGCCGATAGACACTTTTCCGAAAAACGGTAGAATATGGTGTTCACATTCCGAATAAAATTCTATATCACGGACAGTTACCATTCCGGATGTATCGGACTCGAAAATGGCATCATTAACTATATCCTCGGGAGAAAGAGAATATCCTCCGGTGGCATAAACAAGAGCCCGGGCCGCCCTCATGGGCGTTTTTAACAATCCCTCACGCGAGGGATCCTCTCCAAGAAGCTTGATTATCTCATTTATGTGGTCGGCCACCTTCAAGGCGGTCAGTTCCTGCTGTTGTGAAAGCTGCTCCATTAATAAAAAGAAACTGCAATTACAATGTTAATTAGATATCAAAACGCGATCGCGCACCACTCTTATTTCCTTGGCAAACGACGGAAAAGCGCTCTTTATGTCGGCAGCTACAGCCTGAGCCTCTTTCTGAGTACGGAAATCACCTACACGCAAACGCCAATAAGGGGATGAAAAAGAGGTATAGGTGCGGTATTGCGGAAATCGGGATCCTATCATCATTGCCTTACGACGGGCTTCGTTACGGGCCGTTCGCTGATTTCCATCGCTGAACACCTGCACCCTATAACCGGCCATACGGCCAGTGGCAGGTCTATGATCCGTGTCGTCAGCCTCCTCCCATTCTATACGCTCAATCAATTTGTCGGGCTGAATAATGACAATGGTCGAATCAGATGTTATTTCTTCTAAAATATTGATATGCTGCTCCTCTCCATAGGCATTAAGCCCGGCAATAGCGGCAACTACGGCAAAATAAGCCGCAATCCTGAATCGGGAGCAGATTGATACGTTCATATTATAGTAGTAACACTTTTGATTTTGCCACAAAATTACGAAATATTATTCTGTAACCCTAACTTTAACTGAAAAATTCAGAGTGGCGCAAATTTAACAAAATACACCAGGGCAAGATTTTGTCGGTTCAGATAAAATTCACTAATTTTGCGCCCAAATATGCCGACGCATATTATTACAGTGATAAACCGTTCTTTCTCAACTATAAAAGATATTTACTCAAGGCATGGAAAGTATAATTTCGGCGTTTCTCATAAGCTGTTTGCTTACCGGCATTCTTATCCCACAAATATTGCTGGTGGCATTTCGTAAGAATTTGTTTGACATACCTGATGAACGCAAAATCCACACCTCGACGGTGCCTCGTCTCGGGGGTATCGCGTTCATGCCTGCTATATTCATATCCATAGCGTGCGTAATCGGATTTGACTTGATAGCCGACGGGAAGCTGACCATGCATCTTTCTGCCACGGATCCTCTCGTGTTATGCTTCGGTCTTTGCTCAATAATGTGCATGTATCTTGTCGGAATAGCCGATGACTTAATTGGCGTGCGCTACAGTGCTAAATTTTTTGTACAATTAGTGGTGGCAGGTTTCCTGATCCTTTCAGGGCTGTATATCAAGGATCTCTCCGGCTTCCTCGGAATAAATGAGATGCCATTTGCGGCAAGCGCCATCCTTACGCTGGTAGTGATAGTATTTTTTATAAATGCAGTGAATCTTATTGATGGAATTGACGGATTAGCATCCGGCCTAAGTTCAATTGCGTTCTTAGCATTCGGCCTCTCATATTTTTATATGGGAGAATTATTCTGGGCACTATTATCATTTGCATCACTCGGGACTATGGTTCCATTCTTTTATTTTAATGTGTTCGGCAATCCGGAATCGCGCAAAAAAATATTTATGGGCGACACCGGTGCCCTCACCATCGGGGTAATACTTTCCATTCTCTCCATACATATGTGCAATTATCCGGTAGTGGGTACATTGGAATACAATCCGTTTGTAATGGCTTTTTCGCCTATGATAGTGCCATGTTTCGATGTGCTGAGAGTTTTTGGGAACCGAATTCTCCATCATAAAAGTCCGTTTGAACCTGATCGCACTCACATTCATCACAAATTTCTGGCATTAGGACTTAATCAACGTCAAACGATGCCGTTGATTCTGTTTATCTCAATACTGTACACCATTATAAACGTAATGTTGTCACCGTTCGTAAATGTTACATGGCTTGTTTTAGCCGATGTAATCGTATGGTTTGCCGGCAACATGGCTATCACATCACTGATAAACCGCAAAAAGGCTAAACTCATCTGTAAAAATATATAATCATCATAATGAATACGTTAAAGAAACTATTTGCCATTGCAGTGTTAGCGGCAGCTACGCTTACAAGCTGCAACACAAAGAAAGAGGTTGTATACCTGCAAGATACCGTAGTGGGGGTGCCTCAGCAGATCCTTGACGAACAGCCCGTGAAAATAGAGCCGGGCGACAAACTTTCCATCAACGTATCGTCAAGCGATCCGGAGCTTTCGATAATATTCAATCTCACCGAACAACGCCGCACTTACGGACAGCGATCGGGACGAAGTACCGGAAACGTAGGATCAAATGTGCCGCTCTACACTGTAGATCCCAACGGTTACATTGACTTTCCCGTGCTCGGACCGATTTATATAAAGGGTCTTACCCGCCACGAAATAGCTACTTTGATCAAAGATAAACTTATAAAAGGCCCGGTGATTCCAAACACATGAAAATATATCCTTAAATTTGCC
>URII01000024.1 GCA_900547825.1 uncultured Porphyromonadaceae bacterium | reverse complement strand
GATGAAGAAGCGGCCGCGGTCCTGCAGCTTGTCTATGGCATAGGCATAGGCTGTGCCGGCTTCAAGGGCAATGAGCGATCCGTTGGTACGGCGTTCTATATCGCCTTTCCAAGGTTGGTATTCAAGGAACCGGTGGGCCATGATAGCTTCGCCTGCAGATGCGGTCAGCACATTGTTGCGCAATCCGATGATACCACGCGAGGGTATATGGAACTCTATGTGTACACGGTCATTCTGCACGTTCATCGACACCATTTCGCCTTTGCGGCGAGTCACCATATCAATTATCTTGCTTGAATACTCGTCGGGTACGTTTATAGTGAGCAGTTCCACGGGTTCACATTTTTTGCCGTCGATCTCTTTAACTATTACCTGCGGCTGGCCCACCTGAAGCTCATAACCTTCGCGCCGCATTGTCTCGATCAGCACTGAGAGATGAAGAACACCGCGGCCGTAGACCGTCCATACGTCTTCATGATCGGCCTTGGTGACGCGAAGAGCCAGATTGCGGTCGAGCTCACGTGTGAGGCGGTCGCCGATATGGCGCGACGTCACATATTTGCCGTCACGACCGAAAAACGGGCTGTCGTTGATAGTGAATGTCATTGACATGGTAGGCTCGTCGATAGCTATGCGGGGCAGCGGTTCCGGATTCTCGACATCGGTTATTGTATCGCCGATCTCAAAGCCCTCTATTCCCACTAAGGCGCATATGTCGCCGCTCTTCACGCTCTCCACTCTTTTGCGACCCATGCCCTCGAACACATGCAATTCTTTGATACGTTGCTTCACAACTGAGCCGTCGCGTTTGCACAACGCTATTTCCATTCCCTCGCGCAGTTCGCCGCGGTGTACACGTCCCACGGCTATACGTCCCACATAGTTGGAGAAGTCAAGCGACGTGACAAGCATCTGAGGTGTTCCATCCAAGGTTTCCGGTTCAGGTATATATTCTATTATCGCATCAAGCAGCGGGAGTATATTGTCGGAGGGAGTGCGCCAATCCTTGCTCATCCAGCCCTGTTTCGCAGAGCCGTAGATGGTAGGGAAGTCGAGCTGTTCCTCTGTGGCGTCAAGATTGAACATGAGGTCGAACACCATTTCCTGAACTTCGTCAGGGCGGCAGTTTGGCTTGTCGACTTTATTGATCACCACCACCGGTTTCAGCCCCATTGATATGGCTTTCTGAAGAACAAAGCGGGTTTGGGGCATCGGCCCCTCGAAAGCATCTACAAGCAGAAGACAACCGTCGGCCATGTTGAGCACGCGTTCCACCTCGCCTCCGAAATCGGCGTGCCCCGGAGTGTCGATTATATTGATCTTATATCCCTTGTAATTGATTGATACATTTTTTGAAAGAATAGTGATACCGCGCTCGCGTTCAAGATCGTTATTGTCGAGTATAAGTTCTCCGGTTTCCTGATTGTCGCGGAACAGATTGCCTGCCATAAGCATTTTGTCCACAACTGTTGTCTTGCCATGATCCACATGGGCTATGATTGCGATGTTCCTGATTTTCTGCATTTGCTTGTCATGAAAATTTCGGGTGCAAAGTTACGTGTTTTCCTCAAAATATGTTGCAAAACATAAGAAAAGTTATTTCGCTATATGAAATAGAATGCGGAGCACGAACCTTTCTACCGTGCTCCGCTTAAAAGTGAATCATAGAGGTTGCACCTACTTTAATAATTAACGTTGATTTATTGGTTTAAGTATATGTATAGGGATATTCGGATCAGATTTATTCATAACGTATGGCTTCTATGGGATCAAGCCCGGCAGCTTTTTTAGCAGGATACCATCCAAAGAAAACTCCTGTCACAGTACATACTGCAAATGACAGCACCACTGAATCGGGCCGGATTTCTATTGGCCACCGGGCTATTGTGTTTACGCCCCATGAGGCTAACATGCCGATGATAATGCCTATTATTCCGCCGCTTACACTTATTATGACGGCTTCGATCAGAAACTGGGCAAGAATATCAACGCCACGGGCGCCTATTGACATTCTCAGTCCTATTTCACGTGTGCGTTCGGTGACTGACACATACATTATATTCATTATCCCGATTCCTCCCACAAGTAGGGAAATTCCGGCTATGCAAGCCAACAGCACAGTCATCATGTCGCTGGTGGAGTTCATCATCTCGCTTAATTCCTGTTGTGAGCGTATTTCAAAATCATTGTCGGCCTCATCCTTTATCTTGTGGCGTTCGCGCAGAAGATCTGTTATAGCCTCGATCGTTGCATCTGTCTGCTTCTCATCGGTTGCGCTGGCGAATATGCCCTGAATGTAATCTATGGCCAGTATGCGTTTCATTACGGTGGTGTAAGGAGCCAGAACCACATCGTCCTGATCCTGTCCCATGGAATTGGTGCCTTTGGGTTCGAGAACCCCTATTACAGTTAGCGGTATTTTTCCGAAGCGTATCACACGGCCTATGGGATTTTCACCGGAAGGAAAAAGATTGTCTACAACTGTCTTGCCAAGGAGACACACTTTTGCGGCTGATTTTATGTCATGGTCGGTGAACATCGCACCCTCCCGGACTTTAAGTTTGCGTATTTCAAGATAATCGGGTGTAATCCCATATACTGACGAAGGGTAATTGTTATTGCCGTTGACTAATTGGCCTCCTGAATTGACTGAAGGGGATATCGCCGCAATACCGGGAAGACCGCGCATGGCCTCATAGTCGGACACTTCAAGTGTCTGCATGTTGTCGGCACTTTGCCTTACGCCTCCGCGCTGCATATTACCGGGATGAATCATTATCATGTTGGATCCCATTTCGGATATCTGTGCGCGGATACTGTTTTTGGAGCCTTGTCCTATAGCAAGCATGGTTATCACTGACGCAACCCCTATTATTATGCCGAGCATTGTAAGGAAGCATCTGAGTTTGTTATTGTTAAGTGCCTTCAGGGCTATTTTGAGAAGATTGGTTATGTTCATTTCAGTCGTTGTCGTCAGGTAACAGGCTGTAGGCCTCACGGGCAGAGGCCGGATTTGGATTTAATGTGTCGGATACTATTTTACCGTCGCGCAGCACTATATTGCGTGAGGAATAACCGGCTAACTCAGGGTTATGGGTCACGAATATGATAGTTCGCCCTTTGGAATGTAACTCCTGAAACAGTGTCAGGATGCTGAACGAGGTCCGTGTGTCAAGGTTGCCGGTAGCTTCATCGGCAAGTATGATCACAGGATCATTGACAAGAGCACGTGCTATGGCCACACGTTGTTGCTGGCCTCCCGACATCTGGTTGCTTTTGTGGTTAAGTCGTTTTTCGAGTCCGACTGCCTTGAGAGCCTTTATGGCTCTTTCGCGCCGTTGTCGTGCATTATATGCCGGATTGTATAGCAACGGCAGTTCCACATTTTCTATGGCCGTTGTTTTGGGAAGAAGGTTATAGTTCTGGAATACGAAGCCGATTTTCCTGTTGCGCATCACTGCCCGTTGGTGGCGGCTCATGGATTGTACTGATATGCTGTCAAGCCAGTACTCGCCGGAAGTAGGTGTGTCAAGACATCCCAGGATATTCAGCAGAGTGGATTTACCTGATCCTGAAGTGCCCATTATGGTGACAAATTCTCCCTGCCTGATAGTGAAGGACACACCTCTCAGAGCCTTTACCGTTTCTCCGCCCACAATGAATTCACGGCGGAGATCCAGAATCCGGATTATTTCTTTATCATCAGTCATGACATTACTTCTTGTTATTACGGCCCGGCGGTTTGGGTGCGAAGGGACTCTGTTCACCGGCAGTCTCAGCCCCGGCATGTGAATGTAAAGTGCTGTTATATCCGGTGGCAACTACCGCTCCCTCGTTTAATCCTGACAGGATCTGTGTGCTGATGCCATTGCTTGCACCCGTGAGCACACTTTTACGGACAAGTCGGTTGTTGTCAACAATCCATACGTTACGTTCGCCTGGCATAGACTTATTCTGATTGTAAGTCGCCATATCAGCCTGTGGCAAGCCTTCAATGTCAGTATGATCCTCAGGTTGGAATTTGAAAGCGGCATTCGGCAATAACAGGACATTCTTTTCCCTTAACACATATATGGTCAGATTGGCTGTAAGTCCCGGGATAAGCTTGTGGTCGGGATTGGGGGCCGCCACCACAACTTCGTAGGTTACCACATTGCTCTCAGTGGTGGGGTTAAGCCGCACCTGGGTCACTTTACCTGTGAAAAGTTCATCGGGATATGCGTCAACCGAAAATGTGACTTCCTGCCCTGTTTTTACCTGACCTATATCGGCTTCGTCAACCTTGCCTATTACCTGCATGTTGTCAAGGTCAGCTATGGTGTAGAGATTGGCTACGTTCATGTTGGACACTACGGTTTGGCCAACCTCTACTTCACGCGATATCACTATGCCGTCAATTGGAGAATAGATCTCGGCATAATTTAAGTTTTTGGCTGCCCTGACGCGGTCTGCCTTGGCTTTGTCATAGGCTGTTTTCGATACTTTCAGATCCTTTGCGGAGGTTTGGAACTCATAATCGCTGATCAACTGTTTGTCGTGCAACGCTTTGTCACGCTTATAATTGGTCAGATTGTATTCATAGGTGAGCCGTGCCGATTCAACATTGGCCTCGGCACTGTAGAGATCGCTCTCAAGCAGAGTTTTTTCGATTTCAGCTATGAGTTGCCCTTTGGTCACTACCGAATTATAATCGGCATAAAGCTTGTCGATTATACCGGTTACCTGTGTGCCTACATCTACCTGAGTCACTGACTCCACCGTGCCGGTGGCAGTTACAGTTTCTGATATTTCGCCACGTGTGACTTTTACGGTCTCGAGCGATATCTCCGTTTTTTTGCCGCAGGATGCCAATGTAAGTGACATCACTGTCAATATAAGTAGTCGGGTGTGTCGCATATATTATATTTATGGGAGATTTACGTATGCGTTGCGGTAGAAATGTATCATCTTATGTCCGAGCATAGCCATGTATTTTGCCTGAAGCAGGGTATGGGATGCTTCTATATAGTCCTTGTGGGCCGACATCAGTTCCACGGTATTTATATATCCGAGCCGGAATTGTTCTTCGGTAAGTTCACGTGTCAGTGTGGCCGATTCAAGTTGCTGTTGGGCGGCTGTGAAGCGCGATTGGGCCGAACGGGTGTCGGTGTACCAGTTGTCGATTAATTGTGCGAGTTCGGTTTGCCGTTGCTCAATGTCAAGCTGAGCTTCTAAAACCTGAACTTTGGCCACGGCTGTGGCCGTACGGTTTTTCCTGTTGTCGAATATCGGTACGGATACGCTCAGCCCTATCTGTTCGTTCAGTCCGTGTTTCAGTTGTTTTCCGAAAGTTTCCCCAGGAGCATAATATCCTGTGCCTATTCCGGCGCTCAATGAGATTTTGGGATAGTATCCGCTACGGACGATTTTCACATCAGTCTCAGCAATGGATTTATCTACTTCCAGCCCACGGAGTTTAAGGTCGGTGTCAGCGGCCATTCTGTAACTTTCCGTTATGGGGGGCAGTGAGGCCAACACTTCGGCTGCTGTCCATTCTACCTCGGCAAGCGATATCGTGTCCTCCAGCCCTAATTCAAGCAATTGTTTGAGTTCCATGCGCCGATTGTCGTATGTGGCCCGGGCATTGACTAATGAATACCGGTCCTGTTCATACTGTGATTGAAGCTGTGAATAATCCACACGTGATGCTTTCCCGGCCTCCATAAGTTGCCTGGACCGTTCAGCCTGTGCCTCGCTCAGTTTTGTTGCTTCCTCATATATGCCTATGGATTCTTTGGCATAAAGTATGTTCATATAGACCTGAAGCAGATCTGTTTCTATACTGCGCATTAGTTCGCCGGTAGCCAGATGCCTGGATTTTTCGGTTAGTTCCGAACGTTTTATAGTGTTCTCCCGGTTACCTCCGTCCCACACGGTCCAGCCGGCGTTTAGGCCGTAAGAGCTGTTATAGGCATTCTTGTTTCCTGAATTAGCCCAGGGAGTATTGATATAAGCATGTGTAGTGGCAAAATCAAGCGACGGCTGCCATTGTGCTTTCGCTTCCTGAGTGTTGTATGCTGCTGTTTTCTCCTCAAGGCGTTGTTTACGAAGTGAGATATTATGTTCCCTGGCATATTCCACACAATCGTCATATGTCCAGGGCGCGGATGCCACTGCCGGTTCAGAATAAATAATAGCGGCAATACATAGGATAAGATATATATTATGTTTCATTCGCAAGGGATTGATGTTACCGGTGCAATATTACGGTAATATCATGGAATATCCCTTGTGGATTCAACCAACGGGCTTATATGTTCAACAAATCCGGTTGTTATCTTGTAGCCTGACCGGTTGAGTGCTTTGTAAGATAATCGGATAGAGCCTGACGGTAGCTGTCGCCTATTGGTATTATAGTTTCGGCATCCATGGTTATGCGGTTGCGCTCTATATGGTCAACATGATTCATGTTGACGATGTAGGAGCGGTGTACCTGTATGAAGTTTTCTGAAAGATGGGTTTTGAATGACGCGAACGAGCTGAGTGTCAGGAGCGGATGCTTTATACCCGCGATGAATACCTGCAAATATTCTCCATAGCCTTTGACATAACATATATCAGTAAGGTTGACCCTAATATATCGTGAATCGGTTTTGATAAATAGTGATGGTTCGTGGGGAGTAATGGGGGAGTTGTTTGTGGAGGCCGTTTTTTGTGAGGCATGCTGTTCTCTGGCCCGGTTGGCTGCCCGTTGAAAGTCGGCAAAACCATAAGGCTTGACCAGATAATCCGTTGCGGCGAGACGGTAACTGTCCACGGCATAATCGGAATAAGCCGTTGTGAATATTATCAAGGGGCGTGATGTAAGGGTTTCCACAAATTCCAAACCGTTGAGATCCGGCATATTGATGTCAGTGACTATGAGATCCACATTTTCATCTGCCAACATGGCTGAGGCTTCCAATGCGCTATTACACATGCCGGCCAAAGTCAGAAACGGAGTTTTCTCCACATAGCTTTTTAGTTTGGCTAAAGCAATGGGTTCGTCGTCAATTATCAGTGTTCGCAGTTTCATGAGCGGGTATGGATAGATTTACGGAATATCTGTCAGTGGAGGAGTCTATGTCAAGTGTGAATCGGGAGCCATATATCAGTTGCAGCCGCTGGGTGACATTATGCAGTCCTATTCCGTCGGATGTTTTTGTTTCGGATTTTGCCTTATGGTGGCTGTTTACGCACCTGAACAGAATTTTGTCGCCGGATAGGGAGATGTTCACATCCACAAATGAATTCCGGCGATAGCTTACGCCATGTTTGAAGGCATTCTCTATGAACACAAGGAACAGCAGGGGTGGCAGATATATGCCTTTTGTTTCCGCTTCGGACGGGAATGAGGCATGTATTCCGACTTTGTTTTCAGGAAAGCGCTGCCGCATTAGGTTGAGGTAGTTTTTTATAAATGCTATTTCATCAGCAAGATTTATCACATGGCGGGAACTTTCGTAAAGCATATAACGCATCAACTGTGACATGTCTATCACCATGCTCTGTGCTTTGGCCGGATCAAGTTCGATCATTCCATGTATGTTGTTGAGCATGTTGAGGTAGGTATGAGGGTTTATCTGTGCTTTTAGATAGGATAGGCGGTTCTCCGCGTTAGCCTTCAGCAGACTTTCTTTTTCCAGCCTGTCATCATATCTCTGGAACATCAGGGATATTGCCAGGTTGCCCCCCACCACTAATAGTGCATATATAAAATCAAGCATTACAGGAAGTGGGACTATGGGCCGTGGCCGTGGAAACGGCCGCGGGTTCTGCCGGGCTGCTTCCGGAATATGCGTCATGGCTTCCATGAAACTGAAATATTGCCAGCTCCACACAGCTATTATGGCTGCGGCTGCAGCCATGAAATATACTGTAATCCTGTTTCGCATCAAAAGCCGGGGAATGAGTATGGAATTATTGACTAAGAATAGGGCCAGATATGGCGTCATTGTGGCAGCCATGCGGGTGAACATTCTTAAATCGGCGAGAGGCATTGAGGCTTGTGCGCGGCTGCGCATCATATCAAGCACATACAGGCTTATTACCACTATCCATAGAATGGTATATACAACAGTTTCGGTTTTGATATGATGCGTGCGTGGCATATGGCTGATATTTTATCTGCAAATATACGCAACTATCCCGATATTGGATGTTATCGCCAAAGCATGTTGGATGAATGGCTCCATCCCTGAGTATAATTGCGCATGCGCAATGTGACAATTCCGCGGGTTTCGGCTGACTGGCGGCGTATGGCTGTCACTATCTCATTCATTGAGCTGACGCCATTGAGTGTGACCGGCAGTAGAGTTCCTTCTTTGGTGACGAGGGTCACAAAAATAGTATCGGAGCGACTGATAGTTCCCATAATCTGTTGTGGTTTAGGATTATGGTGCAAAATAAACGGGCATGTGGGAATCTATTTTGCCCATTATAACAAAGGAAGGTTAAATTTGTGTGTTTCGTTGATTATAATTACCTTTGGGATAAGTTAAATCGGTTTAGTTACGAAAATAATACAGATGAAATCTGCCAAATTCAATTTAGGCCTGTTTCCACGCATAGTAATCGCTATTGCGGGGGGAATATGTATCGGGTTTATAGCCCCTGAATGGTTTGCAAGACTGTGTGCCACATTCAACTCCATATTTTCCCAGTTCCTTGGATTTCTTATACCCCTGATTATAATAGGGTTTGTAGCTCCGGCCATAGCTGATATCGGGGCCAAGGCAGGGAAAATGCTGGTGGCCACAGTACTTCTGGCATATATGGCCACGCTTTTATCCGGTATGATTTCGTATTTCACCGGCGAATGGTTATTTCCTTCCATGTTGTCGGGTGTAACTGCCGTGGCGTCGGGAGATGTCGATGTAAGCACTGCCCCGTATTTCACTGTAGCCATGCCTCCGGTTATGGGTGTGATGACCGCCCTTGTACTTGCTTTCACTGTGGGGCTTGCTGTGGCATTTATGCGTCCGGGCGTGTTGAAACAGCTGCTTGATGAATCACGTGAAGTTGTGGGCCGGGTCATTACTTCGGTTGTAATTCCGCTGCTTCCGGTTTATATATTCGGAATATTTCTGAACATGACGGTAGTGGGTCAGGTGGCCGTTATATTGTCGACATTCTTCAAGATCATAGTAGTGATATTCGGCATACATGTGTTCGTGCTCCTGTTGCAGTATTGTATTGCCGGGGCTGTCGGGCGCCGTAATCCGTTGAAAATGCTTGTAACCATGCTTCCGGCTTATTTCACGGCCCTTGGCACGCAGTCGTCGGCAGCCACTATTCCTGTTACGTTGAAGTGTGCCGTCAAGATGGATGTGGATAAGGATGTGGCAGGTTTCACCATCCCTCTGTGTGCCACGATACATATGTCGGGAAGCACACTCAAGATTGTGGCATGTGCGTTGTCCCTGATGATAATGCAGGGGGATGCATTCAGTGCCGGAATGTTTTTGCAATTTATCGCCATGCTCGGGGTCACTATGGTTGCGGCTCCAGGCATTCCCGGCGGAGCGATAATGGCGGCGTTGGCTCCTTTGTCGTCGGTGCTCGGATTTACGGATCAGCAGAATGCCATGATGATAGCGTTATACATAGCGATGGACAGTTTCGGCACAGCCTGTAATGTGGCAGGGGACGGTGCTCTGGCTGTGATTATAAACCGTTTTTTTAAGATAAGAAATGAAAGTAAGGATAGAACCCTCGTGGGGCAGCAGGCTTGAGGCTGAATGGGATAAGGATTATTTTGCACGGTTAGTGGAATTTGTAAAGTCCGAGTATGCTACAAAACGTATATTCCCTCCCGCCTCGCGTATATTTGCAGCTTTTGACGCATGTCCGTGGGATGATTTGAAAGTGGTGATCCTCGGTCAGGATCCATATCATGACGATGGTCAGGCCAACGGATTGTGCTTTTCAGTGGCACCGGGTGTGGCTATGCCTCCTTCGTTGGTCAATATATTTAAAGAAGTGCGCGATGACACAGGTGCGCCAATACCAGCCGACGGAGATCTGACACGGTGGGCACGTCAGGGTGTGCTTTTGCTCAACTCCGCTCTTACGGTGGAAGCCCATATGGCCGGATCACATCGCGGTAAAGGGTGGGAGGAATTTACCGACAATGTGATAAAACTTATTTCCGATCAGAAGGAACATGTAGTGTTTATTCTATGGGGCGGATGGGCCCGCAGCAAGAAGGATCTGATAGATACCACACGTCATCTCGTGCTTACATCGGCACATCCTTCGCCTCTGAGCGCACACAGGGGATTTTTCGGAAACCATCATTTTTCTTTGGCCAACGATTTTCTGCTACGTAACGGTATAGCACCGATAAAGTGGTGACGGAACTGTCTACCGCATTTGCTTATGAAATGCTTAATAGTTACCTTTGCGTGAAATAAGTTAAAAAGATTGTCAAACTCCGTATTATGGAATTACAGGACAGGATTGATGTTGCCGACACGCTTCACCGTTCAGGGCAGAACTGTGCCCAATGTGTGCTTCAGGCATTTGATGATATAACAGGGTTGGAGCCGGCTGTTGCTTCGGCCGTCACGGCATGTATGGGCCGGGGCCTGTGTGGAAACGGGCTTACATGCGGGGCATTGCTTGGTGCTATGGCTGTGTTGGGTACTCGCACAGGCGGCTCTTTTGACGTAAAGAAAAAGGCGATGCAACGCGGAGCCGCTTTTGTTTCTGAATTTAAGAATGCCAATGGGGCCGTTCAATGTGCCGAGCTTCGGGTACCGGGCGGCAAGCCATGTCATGAGATTATTCTCGACACAGTAAGGGATCTTCACAACTATATTGCTGCCGATGAGGTTTAGGCTGGCGGCATTTATGGTTGTATTGTTCCCGGTCCTTGCCGTTATGGGCCGGGATATGATGAATGGCGTGTTTCATCCCTCGTTCGGAGCGCTTCAGGTCACCGTCAATGACAATCCCATGTCGAATCCTGTTGTGGTGCTTGACTCACCCGACCGGATAGTGATCTCGTTTGACGAGAGGGCCGAGGATCGCCGTTATATGCGCTACGAACTTATCCATTGCGATGCCTCCTGGCGTGCTGATGGTCTTGTCTCTTCGGAATATCTTGACGGATTCAATGAGGGGACGGTGGAGGAATATGAATACTCGCAGATGACGCTTGTCCATTACGTCCATTACCGGATTACGCTTCCTAATGAACAGATGCGTTTCACTATATCCGGCAACTATCTTGTTAGGGTGTATGCCGAAGATAATCCTGACGACACGCTTTTGCAGGCGCGGTTCTGTGTAAGCGAAGCTACGGCTAAAGTTGCCGCCGGGGTTACGTCGGTTACGGATGCCGGAGTCAACGATCATTTCCAGCAGGTGGAATTTACTGTCGATACCGAGCAGGTCGACGGAATGGAAGATCTGTTCAGCGACCTCACAGTAGTCGTGGAGCAGAACGGGCGTCAGGATAATAAGGTGGTGATAAGCCATCCTTTGCGTGTGTCGGGCAAGAAGGCGGTTTACGAACATCTCCGTGATCTCATATTTCCGGCAGGGAACGAGTATCGCCGGTTCGAGACTGTGAGCACACAATATCCGGGAATGGGTGTGGAACGCATATCGTTCAACGATCCTTTTTATAATTTCTCGCTTTATCCTGACCTATCGCGTGCCGAAGGGCCGTATGTGTATGACCAGACACAGAACGGGCGTTTTTTTGTCAGGGAATATAATTCTTCCATGTCGGATATAGAGGCCGATTATGCCGGGGTACATTTTATTCTTGATATTCCGGAGATCCCGGGGGCAGATGTATACATTGACGGTGACCTGACGGGCCGACGGCTTGATCCCGGTTCGCGTATGATATTCAACCGGGGCACCGGACGTTATGAAAAATCAATGCTGCTTAAACAGGGCGCTTACAATTATCAGTATCTAGTTGTGCCTCATGGCACATCGAAAGGGCTTACAGCTCCGGTGGAAGGTGATTTTTACAACACACGCAATGAATATACGGTAAAGGTATATCACCGTCCGCGGGGTAGCCGCTACGATCGTCTTATAGGTGCCGCCGGCATAGTGTTCGGAGAGTGACAAACTTGTGATTATATAATGACTGACAGTGAAGAAGAGATAATGTTTCAGATACAAGACACGCTTGTTACGCTTGATATAGCGGAACGTTTTTTCTGTTGCGATCTTGACCAGTGCAAAGGTGTGTGCTGCATTGAGGGCGATGCCGGGGCACCGATAACAGAGCATGAGATGCAACAGCTTAAGGAGGGCCTTCCGGCTGTATGGGATGAGCTTACTCCGCGGGCACGCGAGGAAATAAGCAGGCGCGGAGTGGGATATATAGATGAAGAGGGAGATCTTGTAACCACGATTGTTGATGGCCGTGACTGTGTGTTCACATGTTATGCGCCAGGCGGGGTATGCCTGTGTGCTTTCGACAAGCTTTACCGTAAAGGTGCCATTGATTTCCGCAAACCGATATCCTGTTATCTTTATCCGTTGAGGATTACCCGCTATCCTTCATTTACAGCAGTCAATTATCATAGATGGAAAATATGCCGGAGTGCCGAACGTAACGGACGCCGATTGGGGATCCGGCTTTATCAGTTTCTCAAGGAACCCCTTACCGAACGGTTCGGTAAGGACTGGTATGAGGAACTTTGCATGGCCTGTGAGGCCTACTTACAGGAGAATCCCACATTATGATCAGTAGTTTCCGTGCCTCAGGACTGGCCCGTAATGTAAGTTGGTTGGGATTGAGAATGGTTCTGCTTCTCGTCATAAATCTTGTTGTGACGAGGTTGTTGCTTGACGGATTCGGAACTGACGTTTACGGAGTGTGGACCACTGCGGTAAGTGTGGTGGCTCTCGGCAGTTTCATCCCTAACACGGTAGGGGACGTGACGATGCGGTTTTTGTCGATGGCTCATGACGCTGCGCAGGCCCGTATACGCTTTCGAGTCAGCGTAAGGGTTAATATGATTGCGTCGTTTCTTCTTATGTTGATGGCCTGTGGAGGATTGCTGTGGATGCGTGATTATGCTTCGCTGGCTCCGGGAATGTCGCGCCAAGAGGTTTCTGTGCTTATAGGACTGGTGGGCACGATGATGTTCTTTAAATTTCTATGTCAGCCGTATTTCGGCCTCATGTTTGCCCGTGAGAGATTCGGCATGTTCGCTTCGTTTTCAATAGTCGAAGGGATTGCGATGTTGTTGTGTGCATATGCCGCGCGCTTTATGGCAGATCCGCTTTTGGGCTATGCGTTTATGATGGCGATGGCTGAAACCGGCCTGTTGTGTGCTGTCGTGGCTGTGTCACGGTTGACTATGAAGGATATTTTTGCGGCCCCGGTAAGTCAGTTGTGTAATATTGCCGGTGAGTTTACCCGTTTTCTCGGCTGGGTGCTTCTTGGCGGTTTTGCCATGACATTGTGGGTGGAGGGTGCCACTGTGTGTTATAACGGATTGTACGGTGTGGAGGCATCTGCTGTCATGGGTATCGCCATGTTGGTCCTTACCCGGTTGCGTGGTGTGATGTCGGGTATTCAGAAAGGTGTTGTGCCGAGGATAATGTCGGTGTATGTATCTGATCGTGAGGCTGCCGGAAGACTCACATTGCACTTGATGTTATGGAGCGTTGTTGTTGTGGGGGTTGGCGCGTTGGCCGGAAATGCGTTTATGCCCCGGATTCTTGAATTATGGCTCGGTACTGTGCCTGAAGGCCTGACAGGTGTGATGAAGGCCGTTTTGGTGATAATTATTCTTGAATCCGTAAGTTTGCCGGCTTCGGCAGCAGTCCAGGCTTCCGGAAGTGTGCAGTCATTTGAATTGTGGGAGAGTTCAGCACTATTGTTGATGCTTCCTGCCTTGTATGTTGCCTATATTGCCGGTTGCTCTATGGTTGTGACGGCCTGGACTTTTGTGGCTGTCGATGTTATTGTAACCGGCATACGACTTTATTTTGCGGTCAAAGCCTTTGCAAGGTAACAGCCATTCAGAACATGGCAAGTTGTTCCATTGCGGTTGCGTTGTAGCGGTCCCGGCAATCTTGCTGTCCGTTTACCAATCCGGTATAGTCAGCTGGACTTAACGCTGAAGCTTTCTCCATTTCTTTGGCAAGGGCTTCCGCGTTACCCGATGGAAACAGGTAACCGTTCACGCCTGGGGTGATGAGGTCTTTGAACAGTGGCTGGTCGGATGCTATGATAGGTTTTGAGTAGTTGAGCGCTATCAATGCGGGCCCTGATTCGGTGGAATCGCTGTATGGCAACACTAAATAGTCAGCCGAGGCGAATATTGACGGTATTTCCTCATTTGCAACGAAACGCGGTTCGAAGGATATGCGCTTATCATCACCTATCATTTCAACAAACGTTGCCGGATTCTTACAGTTGCCTATTATAGTGAACCGCGCCCGCGGGTTCCTGACTTTTCTGGCTCCCTTTATAAATAGGTCAAGACGCTTGTAGTCACGGACATAGCCGAAGAAGATGAAGTTGACTGTGCTGTCTTTGTGCTTAACAGCCGGCAGAGGGCCGAAATCCTTAAGGGGCAGCAATGTGTGAAATGACGGAATTTCCGGATGGTCCGCTATGAATGCATTATGCTGTGTGGGAGAAAAGAAATGGAAATGACGGAAACGTTTTACTAATATATCATGGGCCCGTTGCTTGAATCCCGGTTCGTCGCCATGCATCACATAGTCATGAAACGTTACGGTGGTCTTATCGACGGGAAGAAGTTTTGAAAGCAGAGTTACGGTTACAGGATTTGAATCATCCATATATATGACTTTATCGGCCTTCTTCGCGGCCGCAGCCACTTTTGAAGCAAAGCGCATGGAGTTCCACGCAAGAAAAAATTTGCGGGAGCGGTCCCAGATAGGGAAATCATGGATGGTGACACCGGGAATGCCGAGATTCTTGTCCGGATATTTGTTCAATGACTTTTCGGCTATTGAAATAACATATACATCTACAGTTGCCTTTCGGGCCAAAGCCTTGAGCATGTCGACATCAGTATCCATCCACCAGTCGTAGGTTATGTAAAGTATATGCTGCATGATAATAGTAGACAATATTAATATTAAACAGAATGGCGCAACCGCCGTAATAAACTTATCAGCCCGAACGAATGGAGTAATGGCGAGCTTATGCGGCGGCCGATAATTCCGGCCTGTCGGCCACGGTTTACCGCATCAAGAAAAGTTTTCCGGTCAACATCATTGGAATAATGTATCAGCTGACGGATAAAAATCTTTTCCATATTCACAGGTGAATCCTTTTCATCAGAGCTGATCATATCCCGGGCCGATATTATCAGATCAATGTCGGCCATAAGTTTTATCCTGCTTATTTCCGGATTGCGCAAAGGTGTTATATTCTGGTCGGAGGAGCGCCATAGTACTCTTGGCCCTTTTATCGTGGCCATCCCTTTTTGCTGCATCATGGCCATCCATGTGGCCACGTCGCTGCCCCAGGCCATAGGGAACCGTTTAAATCCGCCTATGGCTTTGTATATCGCCCGGGAAAAAATATTCTCTACCACAAAGCTTTCTATTTCGGCATTCATTTTGCGGCGGAAATATTCGGCAGGACGTATAACGGCAGGATAGGCAGGGGCATTTTTCAGTATCGCATCCTGAGAATCAATTACGGTTACATCAAAATGATAGATGTCATAGCGGCCATGGTCGGCATTCATGCGGCTTATGAACTTTTCCACACAATCCGGTTCCATCATGTCATCATCGGAGAATAACCATATCCATGGCTCTTCTACGGTCATATCCACACATCGGGTCCATTGTCCCACAAGATCTGTCCCTCCGAGGTTTGTATCGAACCTCCGGTATGTGACAGGCAGCCCGCGTTTTTCCCATTTTTCCACTACAGGACGCAGATCATGAGGAGAGGCATCATCACCTATATAGACATGGAAATCACGGGTGGTCTGTGCATTGATTGACTCAAGGGCCCGGTCAAGGAAGTCAAGTTTATAGGCAGGTATTACTACAGCTAATGAATTCATCTGTTGCAGTGTGTCAGTTGCGCCCTATGCCTGAATATCTGAGCCCTGCATCATTGAGGTCCTCGGGTTCATAGATATTGCGTCCGTCAAGCACAAGATTCCCCCGCATGGCTTTTTTTACCACTTTCCATGACGGGATCCGGAATGTTTTCCATTCAGTCACCACGATAAGCGCATCGGCGTCAATGAGAGCTTCATACATGTCAGGAGCGTAATTCACCACATCACCTACGCGACGGCGGCATTCATCCATGGCTATGGGATCGAACACTGTTATTTCTGCTCCGGCTTTTTTGAGTAGCTCGATCAGTACGAGCGAAGTAGCTTCACGCATGTCGTCGGTTTCAGGCTTAAAGGCAAGCCCCCATATTGCAATCCGTTTGCCGGAAAGATCCGATGTGCCAAGATGCTTAACGAGCTTATGGAACAATACGGATTTCTGACGGTTATTGACTGCTTCCACCGCTTCAATAACCCCCATGTGGTAACCATGTTCCTTGCCTGTGGTTATAAGGGCTTTCACATCCTTGGGAAAGCATGAGCCGCCGTAGCCGCATCCCGGGTAAAGGAACTTTGTGCCTATACGTGCATCGGAACCGATACCTCTTCTTACCATATTTACGTCGGCGCCTACAAGCTCGCAGAGGTTGGCTATATCGTTCATGAAAGATATTCGGGTGGCAAGCATGGAATTGGCGGCATACTTAGTCATCTCAGCCGACGGAATATCCATGAATATCAGCCTGTAGTTGTTCAGCATAAAGGGCCTGTAGAGTTTTTCCATCAGCTTGCGGGCATGTTCCGACTCCACGCCTATCACCACTCGGTCAGGGCTCATGAAATCCTTTATGGCTGCACCCTCTTTGAGGAATTCCGGATTGGAAGCCACATCGAATTCAATATCCTTGCCGCGTTTGGCAAGTTCTTCGGATATTACAGAACGGACTATGGCGGCAGTGCCTACGGGCACTGTGGATTTTGTTACGAGCAGAGTGTACTTGTTTATCGAACGCCCGAATGTCCGTGCCACTTCCTTGACATAGCGCAGGTCAGCAGAACCGTCCTCATCAGGAGGTGTTCCTACGGCCGAGAACACAATATCCACATCATCGATACATTCTTCAAGCGATGTTGTGAAATGCAGCCGTCGTGCTTCCACATTGTTGCGAACCATCTCATCAAGTCCGGGCTCATATATGGGTACTTCTCCGGCCTTGAGCCGTTTTATTTTGTCAGCGTCTACATCCACGCAAATCACATTCACGCCCATTTCGGCAAAACATGTTCCCGAAACGAGACCTACGTATCCGGTTCCTACAATTGCTATATTCATGTTGTAATAGTTTTTGTTTTACTGTTCTGATATAATCGGTTAGGCTATTATATAGTTATAGACGGTCTTCGGCAGTGCTGTCGAAATCCGTTTGATGATAAGTCGAGATATCGGGATTATTGTCAAATATCGTATAGAATTTACCATATTTATAATTCACATTATTGAGATCCTTGCCGTTGAGTGTTCTGACACATATTCGGCCCCAATATAATAGGTTAAGTCCTATGAAGGCGTAGACCACAAGTTCGGCACGACGTTTCCACAGATATGCGAGAACTATAGGGTAAGCTATATAGTTGAACATGGAGTAGTAAAGCATCAGTCGCCACAGGTCACCTGTGAGGAAGTTGCCGAACAATATGGCTGTAATAGAGGAGAGGAGCAGTGGATATTGTTTTTGGTTTACTTTGTTGCAGCAATACAGCAGAATGCAGTATGAGAATAGTGACAATATGAGTGCTGCCGTGGTTTTTACAAACTCAAATTCGTTACCTTCAAGCTGGTAATCCACATAGGCGCTGTAATAATCCGTATAGCTGCTTCGGCTCAGCATAGACAATGCCATGCCGGCTATTTTCATGAATCCCATAAGTGACAATGTCATGGTTATGAAGTACAGCCCGAGCATCACTATTGATCCCCATTTGCCTATACGTGTTTTTATGCGGCATAACGGAAACAGGAATACTGCGATAAATGACGATGTATGGGTCAGCAATGCTACGATAAAAAGTCCGACAGCTATATGCGTGTGGTGTTTACGTTTTGAAAACAGAAAGAACCATACCACCCATAACACAACGCACATGGCGAGAAACTGTCGCTTGACATTCATCATCACCATGAAGTCGAAATTTATCAGCATCAGAATTATACCGAACCAGATAAAATTACGTGGGCACAGCCGCTTCATCATGAAGCATAATGTGAACATTTCGAATGCTGCCGTGGCTGATACAAGGGCCTGGAAACCAAGAGGCTGGAATATAGTAACAAGTAGTCGGTAAAGAGGTTCCCAGTTGGCTTGCTCCTCAAGCGAATCAAAGCCGTTGGTATAGACTACGTAGTCCACAGTGGTGTAATATTCCACCGAGAATACGAGCCAGAACAGAATGAATATGGCGTCGATATAAAATTCTTGCTTGTACTGTGACAATTTGTACAGTACAAGCAGAATAGCAGTGATTGTTATGATCAACGAATATATCATCGGCAGGGATTTACCTTCCGTAACCGTATACGGATGCGTTTTTTTCCGTGTCGTTGATTATGAGAGCAAGGCGTTTGAGCCTTTTGTTGACATATAGATTGTCGAGGAAACGTATGTTGTCCTTTTTGGTATAGTCAGCTCGGCACACGTATATGGTCATATCAGTGAAGCGGTTCAGTATAAGCGGATCGCTTACTTTACCTACTGGAGCCGTATCTATTATTATATAATCGTATTGGCTTTGTACGGATTCTATCATGTGGCTTATTTTCTCCGATGACAGAAGTTCTGATGGGTTGGGGGGAATCGGCCCGCTTGTTATCACATCAAAGCCCTTAGTCCTTACATTGCGGTTTATGATATCCTCCAGTTTGATATCCCCGGAGGTCAGATATTCTGTAAGGCCCTTGGTCTGGTTTATTCCAAGATATTCCTTCACTTTCGGTTTACGGATATCCATATCGATAAGAAGCACTTTTTTTCCGACCAATGACAGGCTCATGGCAAGGTTTATCGCAACGAAAGTCTTGCCTTCACCTTCAGAGGAAGAGGTCATTAGAACCACCTTATCCGATGGGTTGGATAGAAGGAACTGGAGGTTTGTCCGGGCAAGACGGAATAGCTCGGCTGTGACGGAGTTTTCGTCTTCGATCATTACAAGACCGTTATTTTTCTTGTCACGGGAAATTTCTCCGATAACAGGCACTCTCGTCATGCGTTCAAGTTCTTCTCGTGTAGAGAACTTGTTGCGAAGTCTCATGCGTGCATAGATCAGCATTGCCGGACAAGCAAACCCAAGGAAGAAAAATATTACATAGATCATTTTTTTTGTCAGTCCCACAGGCGTTATCAGCATATGGGCTGTATCAATGGTCTTGAAATTAGGTTTGGCATTGGCAATATTCATGTTGGTTTCTTCGCGTAACTGGAGGAGATACACAAAGATGTTTTCCTTGATTGTCTGCTGACGCTTGATGTTTATATACTGACGTTCATTCGACGGCAGATTTCCTATGCGCGATTGGTTGGAGTTGCTTTCGGCACGTAATTTATCCACGGCCACCTGATTGTTGCGCACACTGCGGTCAAGCGACGTCAATATGTTTTCGCGCATTGCTTCGATCTGGGAGTCAAGCAACTGGAGCTGTGGGTTGTCGGGCTTTGCATTTGTGGCCAATTTCATCCGTTCGAGCAACAGGTTGTTGTATTGTCCTATTGCTCCGGTTTGCTCAGTCTGTGCATTCGGCACAGGTATAAGGGCATGCTTATTGGCTGGATCGGCTACAAACGCACGGGTCATTTTTGTTATGGCCAAGCCTGTCTCAGCAGTTGTAAGCTGAGTTTCAAGCTCTCCCATCTTAGTTATGATGTATGTGGCGTCAGCAGTCAGGTCAGTGAGTTTATTGGCTTTTTTGAATGCTTCAATAGAAGCTTCGCTGGAGTCAAGTTCTCCGGTAAGGCTTTGCAGGCGTGTTTCGATAAACTCAGCTGTTTTTGTCAGTTCGTTACGTGATTGTTCCATCTGCCTGGCTTCATAATTTGCCACGATGGCATCCAGAATCTTCATACCGAATCCGGGTGTGGGGGTACGCATCGACAACTGTATGGCATTAGCCTTGCGGTTGGGAATGCTTATGCTGACCTCTTTTTGCAGTAATTGGGCTGCCGCAGAGTAGGGATGATAAATAATGTTCTCTCTCAGTGACTTTCCTTTTACAAAATATTTTGTGGGTCGCAATATGAAAGTGCCATGCGGGGTCTTGACTGTAAGCGGTAATTTAGCGTCTGATATTTTGTTGACAATATTCCCATATTTCAACTCTTTGACTTTTACCGATGCAAGACCTTTGTCGGTCACACTTACTTTGAAAAACAATGAGTTGCTGATTGTGTCGCCAAGAATCGACGGAGCAACAAGTTCAAGAGGATATTTCTCGGGTTCCGGCTTGCGCTCTATGAGATTCTTTTTTACTACATATTGTGTGTTGAGGCCAAGATCTTTTACTGTTTTGAGCATAATGGTATAGGAACTTACCATCATCATCTCATCATCCACCATGGCTCCACCTCCGAACATGCCGCCGATATCGAAGCTGGCAGCTATAAGCCCTAACTGGCTTCCACCTTCGGGTTTGATCATTATGTTGGCTTCTACAGCATATTTCTGATTGAAATATAATGAATAGAGTATGCCGAGAGTTCCAAAGCAAACTACGGATACGGCAAACCACCACCACCGCGCACGGCAATTCTTTAAAAAGTCCCTGAAGTCGAATTTCGATGTGTCGATAGACTTGTTGATGCTGTCTGTTTCCATAATCGGCTGCTAATTATTTAACGGTGAGGGCTATTACGAGAGATGCAATGACAGAACATGCGCTGACGATTGCTGATACAACTGAAACTTTGAATGCGTTGTTCTGGTTGTATTTCGAATTATCCTTCAGGATATTGTTCGGCTCCACATATATTGCGTCATTCTGTTTCAGATAAAAATAAGGAGAGCTAAGTGTAGACGCATCATTGAGATTGAATGTATGGTAAATAGTTTTGCCATTCTCCTCACGGATCAGCAGCACATTGCCTCGTTCTCCGTATTGTGTGAGGTCTCCTGCATCGGCTAACGCATCAAGGATTGAATAACGTTCGGTAGATACTTTTATAGCCCCGGGTTTCTTGACTTCTCCGAGAACGTTTACACGGAAATTAAGCAGTTCCACCCTTACTATCGGATCCGATACATTTGTTTCCACTTTCTGCTTTATAAGTTCCGCAAGCTGGGCGGTGGTGAGGCCCTCCACATGTATTTCTCCTATCGACGGAATGGTTATGTTGCCTTTCTTGCTTACTATATAGGTAAGTTGCCGTGGATTGCTGTACTGTGTTATCGCATCGCGTGTGGCAGGATTGGATGCCGGAAGGTTATATATTGCTGTGGCTTCCGGATGATTCGACATGATATTTATATAAAGCTCGTCGTCAGGTACAATTTTAAGGCTGAACTGAGACCGGGACAAAACACTGTCAGGGGTGTGCTGTATATCCTGGAAATAGGTGAGGGGAGTACGTTTGGTCGAGCATGATGACGTAGACAGGGCCACTGCAATTGCAGCAAATAGAATATGTTTAAGTCTCATATTGTGTATGCCTATGAAAATTCGTTAAATGACGGTTTTATACATGTTTGTAACGTAGTCGCGGAACCGATTATTGTATGTATAGCTTTAATTCTGTTAAATAAAGCAGGATATCGGATCAGCTGCTGTGAACAGCGGGCAAAGGTAGTCAAAAAAAACCTAAAAACCGGGATGTGGAAACATAAAATGGAGGTTTTTTAGTAACTTTACCCCCGGAAAAATAATGTGTGATTGAGTAATTTATCAATATTGATGTCAATGACTGGATATATAGCTTGTTTTCTCGGTAACTTAGGTGCCGGAGAACTTATAATCATAGCCTTTGTGGTGTTGCTGCTTTTCGGAGGCCGTAAGATACCTGAATTGATGAGAGGCCTTGGTAAAGGGGTCAGAAGCTTTAAGGACGGAATGAACGATGTAGCTGACGAACTAAAGAAAGGGGACTCCGAATCTCCGCGTGATGACGCCGGGAAATAATTCTGAGGCGGCGGAAGCCCGGATGGGATTCTGGGATCATGTGGAAGCCTTGCGCAGAGTTATACTTGCGGCAGGCTTCATTGTGCTGTGTTTTACAATAGTGTATTTCATATTCATGCCCTGGTTGTTTGACAATGTCATTCTTGCTCCATGCCGGGCTGATTTTCCTCTTTACAAGTTTATTGACAGGTTGTCGGAAACATGGAATGACGGTGTGGCGGAGGCCACACCATTTAATGTGTCTCTGATAAATATCCGCCTTGCCTCGCAATTCTTTATTCACATGTCTTCCAGTTTCTGGCTCGGTGTAGTGACGGCATTCCCTGTTATCATATATCTGTTGTGGCGGTTTGTATCACCCGGGCTTTATCCATCGGAGCGTAGAGGCGCACGTAAGGCGTTCATATTCGGAAACTTCATGTTTTTTATCGGAGTGGCTACGGGTTATTTTCTCGTGTTTCCGCTGACACTGCGTTTCCTTGCGGAGTATAAGGTAAGCGAATCCGTGGCCAATCAGCTGTCGTTGGATTCGTATATGGATAATTTCGTTGTTCTCATCCTTGTAATGGGTGTGGTGTTCGAGCTTCCGTTGCTTGCGTGGCTGCTCGGACGCGCCGGATTGCTGACACGGAGTTTCTTCAATACCTATCACCGTCATGCTATTGCTGTGCTTCTTATTATTGCGGCTCTTATAACCCCTACCGGAGATCCGTTTACACTCATGGTGGTTTTTGTTCCGCTGTATCTGTTGTGGCTTGTAAGTGCCCGTATTGTGCCGCCGGGCGATATACGCCGTGATGATGGCGTTACTTCAATGTGAATTTTATATCTGTAATATATGAGAATATTGTGTTATCTGACGCTCGCTGTTGCAGCTGTTTGTGTTGCCGGATGCGGACATAATTCCACTGTGGGAGTGGGGGGTGGAGGTGATACCATTACCCAGGAGGCTACTTTGCTGACTATTTTCAGGACCCCGAAAAACGGTTATATAGCGGAGGTGGCCAATCCATGGAAACCGACCGAAACATTAGCCCGATATCAGATTGTGGAACGTGGAGCAGATGTGGAAGCCGTTGAAGGGGCGGAACTGATATATGTTCCGGTTGAGCGTAGCCTTGTATATTCCGGAGTGCATGCCGGTGTGGTTGACGAACTGGGAGAATCAGCGCGTATAACGGCAATAGCGGATGCGCAGTATTTTACTCTTGAATCTATAAACGAGAGGTTGAAAAACGGCACTATAGCCGATTGCGGATCTTCAATGTCGCCCGATATAGAGCGTGTGGCCGCCGCCGCCCCTGAGATTATAGTGACTTCTCCTTACAATAACGCAGGTTACGGAGCTGTGGAACATCTTCCGGCGGTTATTGTGGAGATGGCCGATTACATGGAACCTACACCTGAAGCACGCGCCGAGTGGGTTAAGCTCATCGGATTGCTTTACGGCTGTTATGACCGGGCTGATTCGCTTTATCAGTCAACCATGCAATCTTACCGCAGGCTCGCGGCATTGACTTCCGGTATTCAGGAACGCCCCAGAGTTATAACCGAAACGCCCTCGACATCAGGAATATGGGCGCTTCCCGGAGGCGGAAGCTACATGGCGAGGATGCTCCATGATGCAGGTGCCGATTATCCTTGGGCTTCCACTTCAGAAGCCGGGTCTTTGCAACTTGATTTCCCGCAGGTGCTTGACAAGGCCCGTGATGCCGATGTTTGGCTTATACGGACTTTCGGAACTGTAAGATCCTTGGATGATCTGAAAAAGGAATATCCGCTGAATGAGCGGTTCAAAGCTTTTGCGGATGGAAATGTATGGGTGTGTGACACAAAGCGGATACCTTTGTTTGATATATTCCCTTTTCATCCGGATGTGCTGTTGCGGGAATACATTAAAATAATGCATCCTTCATTGCTTGATGATGGCCCTACAAGATTCTATGAACGTATACATTGACCGCAACCGCAGGGAACGGGTTGTGATATGGGGGCTTGCCATGTTGATGGTGGCGCTATCAGTGGCATGTGTATGTGTGGGTTCGGTCAATATCTCTTTGCCTGAGATTTGGAAAGCTCTGTCAGGGCAGCTTTCTCCGGACGATACCGTTAGCCTTATTGTGATTCAGTCGCGGATCCCGGCCGCGTTGACTGCATTGCTGGCCGGAGGGGCATTGGGGTTGGCCGGACTGTTGCTGCAAACCGTATTTGCCAATCCTCTTGCCGGACCTTCGGTATTAGGGGTCTCTACAGGTGCGAGCCTTGGCGTTGCCGTGGTGCTGTTGGCATTCGGAGGAACGTTAGGATCGGGCATAGGCATGTATTTCAGTACATTGGGGGGTGCTATGCTCGGCGCCGGAGCTGTAATGCTTGCGCTTGTGGGCTTTTCCCGTTTCCTCCATTCGTCATTGATGCTTCTTATTACAGGTATAATGGTGGGATATATAGCCTCATCGGCTATTTCAATACTGAATTTCTATGCTACTCAGGAAGGAGTCCATTCGTTTGTAATATGGGGATTAGGCAGTTTTACCGGTGTGACTCTTGACCGTATGGCAGGATTCGCTGTTCCTGTTGCCGTGGTCACGTTGTGGGCCATGTTGTTGCCGAAGCCCTTGGATGCATTGTTGCTTGGCGAGGATTACGCGTCTAATCTCGGAGTGGATGTTAGGCGTGTCAGAACTTGCCTGCTGGTAATTTCCGGCTTGCTTACAGCCTTAGTAACAGCCTATTGCGGGCCTATAGGATTTCTTGGGCTGGTGGCGCCTCATGTGGCCCGTTTGCTGAGCGGCTCATCGCGCCATGCCGTTCTGCTTCCGGCCACATTCCTGTCCGGGGCTGTCATGGCATTGTTTTGTCAGTTTCTCAGTGTCCTTCCGTCGGGTGGAGTAATGCCGGTGAATGCCATTACGCCATTGCTCGGAGCTCCCCTTATAATTTATATTATTGTTAACCGGCGCCATATAGTCTATCTGCAATGAGTGATGATGCAACAATTCTGAAATGTCATGGACTCTCCACCGGTTACGGACGGGGTGCTTCACGGCATATAGTCACATCCGGTGCTGACTGTGCGCTTGTAAAAGGTTCCTTGACCGCATTCCTCGGGGCTAACGGTACAGGTAAAAGCACACTTATACGCACTGTGGCGGGTTTGCAGCCGGCCATAGCGGGATATGTCGAGATTGCCGGCCATAGAGTTGACCGTTCCCGTCCGGCTGAGCTTGCCCGGCTCGTAAGCATTGTGACTACAGGCCGGGCTACCACGGCAGGAGGGCTTACAGCGTGGGAAACCGTGGCTATGGGGCGCCATCCCTATACCGGACTCAGCGGCAGGCTTAAAGATATTGACCGGGAAATGGCCAATGTAGCTATGGAACGCATTGGAGTTATGCCGCTGGCCGCGCGTCATGTCGCGTCGCTGTCGGATGGCGAGCGACAGAAAGTGATGATAGCCAAAGCGCTTGCGCAGGATACCCCCGTTCTGATTCTCGATGAACCCACCGCATTTCTTGACGCTGCATCACGTGTGGAGACTTTGGCCCTGCTCGCGTCTTTAGCGCATGATGACGGCCGCACCATATTGCTGTCTACCCACGATATAGGCATGACACTCGGATCAGCCGACAATTTATGGCTCCTTATGGCTGATGGCGATATAATATCAGGCTCTGTGGAGCAACTGGTATCGGATGGATCTGTAGGCCGCATATTTTCAGGCCGTGGAGTGGTTTTTGATGAAACCAAGTGCGATTTCGTGCCGGCGTCATTGCATAAATAATAATTCTGAGTAACTTTGATGCGATGAACGATAATAGAGAAAAAACAGATAACGAGGCCGGTCTTGTTCAGCGATTGAGGGATCCGGCTACGTGCCGTGCTGCTTTCGGTGAGGTAATCGACCGGTACACTGAGCCGCTTTACCGCTCTATACGCCGCATGGTTCAGAATCATGACGATGCCAATGACCTGTTACAGAACACGTTTATAAAAGCGTGGACTTCTATTGAGAACTTCCGTGGTGAGGCCAAACTTTCCACATGGCTTCACAAAATAGCTATAAACGAAAGCCTGACACATCTTGAGCGAGAGAAGAAACGGCAGGGGCTATCCATCGATGATGAAAATTCGGCTGTTATAAACGCCATTGCCGCCGACACGTGGATTGACGGCGATGCCCTCAGCATACTGTTGCGTCAGGCTGTCGCATCATTGCCTGAAAAACAGAGGCTTGTATTTAATATGAAGTATTTTGAGGAAATGAAATATGAACAGATGTCGGAAATTCTCGGAACTTCAGTCGGGGCACTAAAGGCTTCATATCATATTGCGGTAAAAAAAATAGAACAATATTTGGCAGAGCATTCTGTGGGCGATTAAACCACGGTGTGCTAAATCAGTCTAACAAACAGTTGAATATAACTAAATCAGCTTTAGATATATGGGAAAATTATATAACATACCCGTTGAGCCGTCACATCCAGATGGGATGACTGTTCCCGAAGGTTATTTCGAAGCTTTCAAGGCAAAGATGAAAGTTTCGTTGCCTGAGCAGGAGTGGGAACGTGAGGCTCGCGGTGAACTCAAAGCCGTTCCTAAGTCATTCTGGCAGAAAGTACGGCCATATGTCTATATGGCCGCTATGTTTGCCGGAGTATGGTGCATGATGAAAATGTTTGATATCATGAAGGGGGACGGAAATATGTCAATAGAATCACGACCTGAACTTGTGGCTGCTCTGGGGGATTCGGGGTTTGTAGAGGATCTGAATCTATATGATGAGGAGAGCTACGATGAGTTTATGGATGATCTTTACAATTCAGGCGTGGATCCATCCTCATTCGATGACACGGAAACCGATAACGAAACAAAATAACAGACAGGATATGATGAAACGTATTTTAATGATATTGTGCCTTATGGTATCGGTTGTGTATGCCTCGGCACAGCGCACGGCAGAGACCCGTGAGCGGTGGAACCGCGAGATGCGGCAATATAAACATGATTATCTTTCAAAAGCTCTTGATCTGTCCGGCGAGCAGCAGACACGCTTTCTTGCCCTTTATGATGCGATGGAGAATGAGCGGCGTGCCATATTTAAAGAGGTAAGGCGCCAGCAGGCTGATATTGAGAAACGTGGCAATGCGGTGAGCGATGCAGAATATGAAAAGGCTGCTGAAAATGCTTTCCTTGTAAAACAGCGGGAGGGCGCTGTGGAAATGAAGTATTATAAGGAATTCAAGACTGTGCTTACCAAGAAGCAGCTTTTTAAACTTAAAGGTGCTGAGAAAGATTTTTACGACAATCTCCGCAAGCATCGCCATGGAAAGAAATCAGGAAAAAACAAAAAATAATCCGTAGCTGTTAGGATTCCGGATATTATTTCGCGTATATCTCTCCTCTCATACATATAGCATAATTATGAAACTTAGACTTATTGCAGCCACTTGCGCGCTTTTGGGGTGTGCGGTGGCTTTTGCTGCAAAAACCATGTCCTCTTCCGATCCATTCGCCAAGCCGGATTTTGCATTTCCCAAAACAGTAAGTAAAAATGCTTCATCGCAGCTTGCTTCGGCTTTGAAAACCGGTAATGACCGGGAGGCTGTCAGGGCCTTGATGAATTATACATTGGCTGAGACTGCTGTGGATTCCAAGCTTGCCCCGGATATGTATCTGAAAATGCAGGAAACGGAGCAGAAACTCAGAGGCCCATATAAGATTGTAGCTGCATTGCTCAGGGCGGAACTTCTTGAGCAGGTATATGGTGCTGATCAATACCGCTACGACAGGCGCGACGCCGTTACGTCAACAGCGATAAAGAATCTTGATGAATGGACCGGACGGCAGTTCACCGATACCATCGGTGCAATTTACCGCAATGCCCTTTCTCTTGCTTCGCAAGCCGGAAATATTCCGTTGGATCAGTTCCGTGGTATTATTGATGCCGACCGTAATGCCCTGTCATATTTCCCTATGTTATATGATTTTGCAGCATATGCAGCGTATGAGTTTTACGAGGATGATAATTTCCATGACAATGCCACACGTGCTGCCTGCGCGGAGATTGTAAAAAAAATGGTTTCATCCTCCACTCCTGCGTCACGTATATGGTGGCGTATGAGAGAACTGGATATGGAGCAACGCAAGATACTTGTGGAATCTTCCCGAAGAATCAATGCACTGCGTGAACTGTATTCGGCTAATGAAGAATCAGAATACTCAGGCGATGTACTTATAGAGATCAGTGATCTGATCCTTTCCGGCGATATGGATCGGGCCAAATGGCTGTATGGGGCGGTGAAAAAAAACATGTCGCGTTATTCAGCCTATTATCGCAAAGGATGTCTTGAAAATATTGTAAAGCGCCTTTCTCTGCCTGGTGTAAGCGTAACTTCATCGGTTACCGTATATCCCGGAGGTGTGTTGCCGGTGAAAGTATCTCTTTCAAATCTTGAACAGTGCCGCCTGGAGATCATGGGGGTGCCTGACACATACCCTCTTGAATCAGGTGGTAGTTATGATCCGTCGCGTGACGGCAAGCTTGTCAAGAAAGGGGAGATAGCTGTGTCAGTCGGGCCCCGTGCCGTTCCTTTTGCCGTCGATACGGTGGTCAATGTGACTTTTGCAGACGCCGGACGTTATGTTATCCGTGCCGTGACCGATAATGCTTCGATTGACCGCGACCGGTTCAGGCATGATTCGCCCATGGTGTATTGCACTGCTCTCGCACCTTTTGTCCAGCGGTCGGAAGCTTCCGGCCACCTTTATGCTGTTGATGCGGCCACGGGTGCCCCGTTAAAGGATGTAGGTGTGATGCTGACAGCTTACCGCAAGTTGCAAAAGAAACTTGGGACTACAGATAAGGAAGGTGAACTAATATTGCCCGGCGATGTTTCGGGCCATATACATCTTTCCGACAGTAAGTCGAAATTCAGTTATCCGCTTTATGTTTATGGCAACTATACCGGAGGCGATAAAGACAAACTTCAGTATTCCATAAACGTGTTTACCTCGCTTGGATTGTACCATCCCGGCGACTCAGTGGAGTGGAGCGCTATGGTTGGCAGTGCTGACAAAGTCACGGCCTCACCTCTTGCAGGCGAACGATTGAGGGTCAGGGCCGTTGACGCCAATTATGATGAGATTTTCGCTGACACTCTCATTACAGATTCGTGGGGTAGGGTGCAGGGATGCTTTGTTTTGCCCAAGGACAGGCTTACCGGTGAGTATCAGCTCATGCTTTCCGTTGTTGATAACAATAAAAGATGTAATGGTGCCACTTCATTTACCGTCAGCGATTACAAGCTGCCTACATTCCGGATCACACTTGACACTCCTGTCAAGCTTGAAAACGGATCAATGCGTATAAGCGGTGTGGCAATGGGTTATAACGGTTTTCCGGTAGTTGATGGCGATGTGACTGTGTCAGTAGGAAATATGGCATGGCATCCCTGGCGGTTCTATGACACCACGGCGCCCTCTATTGCTGTGTTGTCCGCAACGACTGACAGTAATGGATATTTTGCTGTGGAGCTGACTGACAGTGTTATGAATTCCGCACCGTATCCGGCCGGCATATTCGAGGCTTCGGTGGGTGTGGTATCTGCTGGTGGCGAAACCGAAACAGATAAGACCCGCTTCCAGAATAAAAAGAATTGTGCCATTGATGCTGCCCCGATGCAGGTGATTGAGGCTTCCTCTCCGGTGAAACTGGATTTCCGTGTTGTCGACATAGAAATGAAGCCTATTTCAGTTACGGTGGCTTATAAGATAAAATCCGATGATAATACAGTGGGTGAGGGATCATTTGAATCCGATAATCCTGTTATTGATCTATCTGGTGTGCCTGTAGGTACTTATTCGGTGGAATTTTCAGTTCCCTCAATGCCTGAGGCCGAGACTGTGGTTTGGTCCGGGGTTGCTATCTACCGCGTCGGAGAGAATCTGTCTCCGTCCTCAAAACCTCTTTGGATCCCTGTGGTATCTGTGTCGGCAACAGCATCAGGCAAGGGGTCATTTACCTATGCCACTCCTGAAGGTAAAGGCTGGGTGCTTTACACCCTATATTCCGCATCGTCGGCTGACAACCGGATCATATCACGCCGTTGGATTGAGGTCGGCGCAGGATTGCATAAGATGGACTTCACACTTCCGTCGGGTGTCGACAATGCTGTGGCCTCGTTGGTGTCCGTGCGTGATTTTGTCACTACTACCGTCGATATAAACATAAAGCGAGCTGACTCGGCCAAGGGATTGAAGATAAATATTGCCGGAATGCGCGACCGTACCGAGCCGCTTAACGGCGAACGTTGGTACATAACGCTTACTGATCTCCAGGGTCGTCCGGTGGAAGGGGCTGTGATGCTTGACATGTGGTCGGCAGCACTTGGACGTCTTGGAGGCGATCCTCACTGGGGCTTTTACGTCAACCGTCCTCAACCGTTCCGCATAGGATACATAACGTCCAATGCGAGGGATAATTATTGGCTTTATGGTAATTCCGCCTCATTAAAATATGACGATTGCGTAGGCTTCGTATATCCTTCATTTGAGTTATGGAACCGTAGATGGGCCGGATATGGAGAAATCCTGAACACAGTAAGACTCACTTCCACTTCTATGCCGCGGGCCGCTTATGGCATGGCTATGGATGCTATCGGCAGTGTGGATGAGTTGAAAATGAGCAAGGTGACGCCTCATGCCGGGAGCATAGAGGTGGAGGAAGCAGCCATGGATGATGCCGATGGAGGGTCAGCCCCACAGAAAAAAGTGTCGCAATCCAACTATCGACCCTCCGAGATACCCTTGGCATTTTTCCGGCCGATGCTTACCACCGACAGCAAAGGTCAGTTGCATTTCTCATTTACAATGCCTGATGCGGTTACCGAGTGGAAAGTCAATGCCTTGGCATTTACCCGTGAACTTTACAGTGATATGGTGGATGCATCTATAATCGCCTCAAAGCCTCTGATGGTCAATCCCAATGTGCCGAGGTTTGTACGCACAGGCGATGATGTGGTGATACGCACCGTTACTATGAACGCTTCGGATTCTGCGTTGGATGTCAATACAATATCTGAACTTATAGATGTAGCAACCGGCAGGGTGCTTGTGGCTGACAGCCTCAGAACTCTGATTGAAAAGGGTAGTCAGAGTGTGTCGCAGCTGTCATTTAAGGTGCCGTCGGATGTGGCCATGCTCCGTTTCCGGGTGCGTGGAACTACTGACGGTTTCAGCGACGGAGAGCAGAGCGTTATTCCGGTTCTTCCGTCAATTTCCGATGTGATTGAATCCGAACCTTTTTACCTCACTCCTGATTCACTCACGTTCACTATGCGTTTGCCTGCAATTCCTGATGGAGCCAAGGTGAATTTGCAGTACTGCGACAATCCTTTGTGGACTGTGATTACTGCTCTGCCAGGAATATCCCGGAATAAACCTACAACTTCACCTGAGGCGGCAGCGAATATCTTTTCTGCGGCGGTAGCTTCTAAAATAGTACGTGAGAATCCGGCCATTGTCAAGGCCATACGTGAATGGATAAATTCCGGCGCCGGCGATTCATCGCTTGTGTCGATGCTTGAGCGTAATCCTGAATTGAAGCAGCTTGCGCTTACATCCACTCCCTGGGTGCGTGACGCGCGTTCTGACTCCGAACGGATGATGCGTCTGGCTTTGCTGCTTGACCAACGCAATATCAGCAAGAGTGTTGACGAAGCCGTGGATGTGCTTTCCAATCTGTATGTGTCCTCTACCGGCGGATGGCGGTGGATTTCCTATGGCGATGATGCTTCCGAATGGGCTACTATGCAGGTTCTGTCGTTGATGGGGATGCTTAACGAGTCGTCGATTATGCCTGACAATGGCAAGTTGACCAAAATGGTGAACGCATCGTTGAAATATATTGACCGTATTGTGGCGCGTGAAGCGACCAAGTATCCTAAACGTACGTTTGAGGCTTACACTCTCATGCGCGACCGCTTTGCCACGCCGGCTGTTTCCTCTGCGGCAGCCGTGGCCGTGAACCGCACAGTGCAGCGCCTTGTCACCGGATGGAAATCTCTTGCTCCGGTATCCAAAGCTGAGGCGGCCCTTATATTGCACCGCCATGGCTATCGTAATGTAGCCGCACAGGCTGTGGAATCGCTTGACCAGTACGCACTGTCCTCGCCTGTAAAGGGCATGTGGTGGGATGGCGTAAGTGTAGGTGGTGCGGCCCGCATTCTGAGCGCATATGCCTCGTGCGGAGCCGGGCGTCATAAGGTGGATATGATCCGGCAATGGCTGATATGGCAGAAAGAGGCTCAGAACTGGGGCGATTGCGCCGGAGCCACAATGGCTGTGTCTTCGATTCTCACCACCTCACGCACATGGATGCGTCCTGCGGGAACTGTAAGCGTAACCTTGGGCGGCAAGCCGGTGGTTCCTGCACATGCCGATTACGGCTCGGGATATTTCTCGACACCTTTGAGCGGCAATGATCTTTCCGGGGCATTGCTGACTATCAGGCGCTCCGGATCAGCTCCAGCCTGGGGTGGCGTGACATTCAGTTACAATTCTCCTATGGATAGTGTCAAAGCTGCCGCTGTTGATGAGCTTAAAGTTCAGAAACGTTTGTTCAAGGGTGTGGCTTCTGCATCGGGAATGAATTGGGTGGAATGCGACACTGTAGCGGTCGGTGACCGTGTGCGTGTTGTGCTTACTCTGAATGTTACACGCACTATGGATTATGTTACCATTGTGGATGAGCGGCCGGCAGGATTGGAACCGATAGAGCAGCTACCGGCACCGGTAGTTTCCGAAGGGATATATTTCTATCGTGAGAACCGCGACAGCGATACCCGGATGTTTGTAGACCGATTGCCGGAAGGCACTTATCAGATATCGTATGAACTCTCGGCCAATAATTGCGGCTGGTTCAGCTCGGGTATAGCCACCGTGCAGTCACAACTTAACACCACAATGACGGCACATTCAGCCGGCGCTGTACTCACCATAAATCCCTAATGGTGTTTATTAATGAATCAAGGCCCCGTGGACTTATCTCCACGGGGCCTTCTTCTTTATGTGGTGCTTATCTTATCACTTGATCATTACAGTAGACACTTTGGATCCTTGCCTGCGTATATATATGCCTGATGACGGTTCGTCCACACGTATGCCCTGAAGGTTATAATATTCTGTCGTGAACGACTGAGTGTCGGTTGTCATATTGATTATATTTCCTGTCTCATGAAAGCGGAAATCAAATGTAAGCGAGCTTTCCTCAAAGGCGCTGAGTGATCCCACTTCACATACATCTCCCCAGGGTCCCGGAAGAAGTATTGTATTGTTGCCAGTTTGAGAGTCTTGGCCGAGAATCCCTTCTACTATATATGATCCTTCAGGCTGTGAGAAATCTGTGGCATAGCATTCAAAGGTCTCCTCCGGAAGTCCGTTGTCTTCATCCGCCGGCATTACCGCCCAGCTTACAAGCTGATTTATGGCGCATACGGTGTTGTTTTCCTTATCAATGTCGAACTTTATCCGAGGGGTGAAGCCACATAATCCATATACATACAGTGCATTGTCCGGTTCGGAATATTCACCGCGGATAGGGTAGGTTACAGGCTGTGACGGATCAACGGTATCATCGCGCAGTTCGAGGGTGGTCATAGATCCGTTGGGCACGAGTATGCCGTTTACAAGGTCCGCTATTTTTATGCCTCCTATTCCGGCTGCGTAGTACATTATTGTGCCGGGTATTTCAAGATGCTCGACGGCGATTTCTGCGGTCTTGATGCGG
>URII01000023.1 GCA_900547825.1 uncultured Porphyromonadaceae bacterium | reverse complement strand
GCCGAGGCATCCAATATCTCTTTTACCACCGCGCGTTATGGCGATGTGGCCCATATGCGCCTGAAAAACCAGCAGCTCGTTCTGCTCAAACCCTCCACCTATATGAACCTCAGCGGCAATGCAGTGAAATACTGGAAGGACAAGGAGGGAATAGAGCTGGAGAACATTCTCATACTTGTGGATGATATCGCGCTGCCGTTCGGCACCATACGCCTCAAAGCCTCCGGTAGCGATGCAGGTCATAACGGACTCAAGGACATAGCCCGCGCGCTCGGCACACAGGCCTATCCGCGGCTTCGATTCGGTATCGGCAACGATTTTCCGCGCGGCTGTCAGATCGATTATGTCCTCGGACAATTCACCCCCGGACAGCAGGAGGCCTTGCTCGCGCGCATAGATGTGGCCGTAGAGGCTCTGAAGGCAGAATGTCTCTCAGGTCTTTCCGTGGCTATGTGTAATTATAACAACAAATGACGGGAGGGTCCTGATATGCCTAAAACAGAGGAACGCGTCGACAAATGGATGTGGGCTATGCGGATATTCAAGACCCGAACCATAGCCACGGAGGCCTGCAAGAAAGGCCGCGTCAGCATAGGCGGGACACTTGCCAAACCCTCACGGGTGGTGCATGTGGGCGATGTGGTCAGCGTGCGCAAGCCCCCCGTCACATATTCCTTCCGGGTGCTCGCATTGGCTGAAAACCGACTCGGTGCCAAGCTTGTGCCTGATTATATGCTCAATGTCACTCCGCAGAGCGAACTTGATCTGCTTGACGTGGTGCGAATCAGCGGATTCGTAAACAGGCGTAAGGGCCTTGGGCGTCCCACAAAACGCGAGGGTAGGGAACTTGCCCGGTTCACCGAGGAGTCCTATTCCGACGATGAAGGATGGGATTTCGCCGACTTCGATCTTCTCGACGAAGACGACGATTGACCCTGTATCAATTTCCCTGACCCGCATATTCATTGAAAAAATAAACGGCAAGTAGTTTTGCCGGATTGAAAATGTTTCGTAACTTTGCTTTATAAAAATGTGCCCGTAGTTCAATGGATAGAATTGTGGATTCCGGTTCCACCGATTAGGGTTCGACTCCCTACGGGCATACTTCTGAGAATCGCAGGACGCATACTGTGATTCTCATTTTTTTTACAATTACTCCCGGATTCGCCCATGGACATACTGAGAAAGGAGCTGAATGCCCTATATGCCTCACAACATCTTGAAGAAGAAAAACTTGACACAGCTACTATAAAAGAAGCTGTTGAATTGGTCAAAGCGTATGTGGCTGTGAATAATTGCTGCTGTGTGATAACCGATGCTTCGGCCGACATCTGTTACATAATTGGCGGCCGTTTTAGCCATCTTCTCGGAATTACTGATAGTCACAGCATTTATGAAAAAATGGCTTCAAGCGATGAGGATGTGATATACACCCGACTCCACCCCGAGGATCTTGTAGAAAAGAGAATGCTCGAATATGAGTTTTTCAGATATGTTGACTCCCTTTCCGGTGAAGATAAAAAGAAGGTCAAGGCCACATGCACCATTAGAATCAAGAACAGGTCAGGGAATTACATAGCAGTTGCCAATTCCACCCAGGTGCTGTTTCCCTCACCTGCGGGAAAGACGTGGCTCATCCTTTGCTGTTATGACATTTCGTCGGTGCCACAGTATCCGGACGGTATATCTCCTCGGATTGTAAACAACATCACAGGCGAGATTGTGATTGTTTCTACCATGGAGCGGCGGCAGAACATTCTTACCCCACGGGAGAAAGAGATATTGCGTCTTATTCAGCAAGGCAGGCCAAGCAAACAGATTGCGGATATTCTGGATATCAGCATACACACTGTAAACCGGCATAGACAGAACATCATCGGGAAGCTGAGTGTTGGCAGCACAATAGAGGCTATAATGGCTGCCACATTGATGAAACTTCTGTGATCCATATGGTTATAAATCAGTATTGACCGGCAGTTCAAGGCGTAGTAATTTTGTGAAAAAATATTACGCAATGGTACGATCATATTTATTTGTTTTATTGGCCCTTGCCGGCCTACAGTGTGTTATGGCTAACCCTCAGCCTGATTTCGAATGGGGCAACGCTAATGTATATTTTGTGATTACCGACCGGTTCTCTAATGGTGATAAGTCAAATGATATCAATTATGGGAGAATAGTCGACTATGGCTCGGAACAGCTCAATGCCGCGACATTTCACGGCGGCGACTTCAAAGGCATGCTTCAAAAAGCCAAGGAAGGCTATTTCAGTCAGCTTGGAATCAATGTAGTGTGGATGACCGATGTCTATGAGCAGATCCACGGCTGGATGTCGGGCAGCGGACCGGTCAACGATTTTCCCCACTATGGTTATCATGGCTATTATCCTTTGGACTACACCCAGATAGATAAAAACTATGGAACCGTGGATGAATTCCGTGCTCTGATTGACGAGTTGCATCATCAGGGAATCAGAGTGATGCTTGGGGCCAATCTGAATGACCCGGGCTATCCCACATTGCTTGACGCCGTTCAGTTCGGTTTCGCCGACACCGGTTTGTCGCAGGAGGAGGCTGCCCGGCATATAAGGGAATGGAGTTTCGACAAGTTTTTTGACAACAGGTTAAATTGGGACGGATGGTATGACCGCGGATGGATCCGTATGCCTGATGAAGGTTGGGATGAGTCAGATCCGCTTCAGGCCACGCTTTTCGGCATGCCTGATTTCAAGACCGAGAGCCGTGACAAAGTTCGTATCCCGGACTTTCTCAAGCGTAAATGGAGGGCGGAAGGAACGGCCAACGATGCGTGGGTCAATCCATCGGCACGCAGATTGCGTACCGACCGTGACTGGAGCCCCATGCAATATCTTATAGCGTGGATTGCCTCGTGGGTGGAGGAGTTCGGAATTGACGGCTTCCGGTGCGACATTGTGGAGAACGTTCATCTCAACCGTTGGAAAGAGCTCAACGAGGCATGCAACATCGCATTGGATAAGTGGAGGAAAATTCATCCTGACGATCCAGCCTCAAGGTGGAATGATAAGTTCTATATGACCGGAGACTTTGACATGGCCGGGATAGACTATAAACCTGATTATGCCGATGCCGGCTTTTCAAGCATGGTGAATTTTTATTTCCCGAAGCATGGCGACCTTGATGGAATTGTTTATCTGTGGCAGGCTTACTCTGATAGTATTCAGTCCCATCCTGGCTGGCATCCGTTCAACTATCTCAACAATTCATATCATCGTGACGCCGACATGTCAAATATGATTGATTGTGCCACAACCCTGATCCTCTCGCCGGGAGTATCTCAGATATTTTACGGCGACGAGACAGGCAGAAAACTTAGCGATGCACGTTTCAACGTTGATTCCGCCCAGGCATTCCGCTCGGATATGGACTGGAACGATATTGACTCGTTACAACTTGCCCATTTCTGCAAACTTGGCCGTATCCGTACTGCTCATCCTGCAATCGGCAAAGGAAGTCAGATAACCCTTGACACTCATACTTGCTACCGTAAATATGGTAAGGATGAAATCATTATTTGTGTCAGGCCGGTAAATGGCCGACCCATTGATGTGTCCCCCTTTTTCCACGATGGTGAATATGTTGAAGAGTTATACACCGGTAATAAAGCCAAAGTTGTTGATGGCAAGGTTACCTTTCCTGTGTTCCACAACAATATAGCTGTAATCTCTCCGCTTTAGAATTGCAATGTATAAAAAACAAGAAGAGGCTGTGCCGCCACAGCCTCTTCTTATAGAAGTTATTATTTACGCTCAGTCGAATATATGGCGCAACTTTGAGAAAATGCGCTCTTTGGCCGATTCTGTGGGCTTCATTCCGGGAGCATCGCGCAGAGCTTCGATTTTCTGCTTCTCGGCCTCGGTGAGCGATTCAGGCACATACACCATGACGTTGATAAGCTCGTCGCCCGTGCCGTAGCCTTCGGTCGACGGGAGTCCTTTGCCGCGTAGACGGAGCACCTTGCCCGGCTGTGTTCCCGGAGCAATCTTCAGCCTTGCGCGACCTGAGATGGTCGGCACCTCCACCGAGCCTCCGAGAGCCGCAGTGGTGAAGTCAAGCATCAGGTTGTATATCACATCGTTGCCGTCGCGTATCAGTTCCGGATTCTTTATTTCTTCTATCACCACGAGCAGATCGCCGTTGGGGCCGTCACCTGCCGAGGCATTTCCTTCACCTCTCACAGTGAGCACCATGCCGTCCTGCACTCCGGCCGGAATGTTGAACGAAACAGTCTTCTCCTTGCGCACAAGGCCCTCGCCGTGGCAGTGGGGACATTTTTCCGTGATCTGTTTGCCGGTGCCGTGGCACGTAGGGCACTCGCCCTCGGTTTGCATGGCTCCGAACGGGGTTTGCTGGGTGTGTACCACATACCCCTGTCCGTGACATGTCGAGCATGTTGAGAACGCACGGCCATCCTTTGCCCCGGTGCCGTTGCAGTAGGGGCATTTCTCCAATGCCGGTATCTTGAGCGTCTTGCTCACACCTTCGGCTATATCCTTCAGCGTGAGTTTCACCTTTATGCGCAGGTCGGTGCCTTTGCGGCGCAATGGCGACTGGCGGCGCGAACGGCCGCCGGCGCTCTCGAATCCGCCCATGCCGCCGAATCCGCCACCGAAAATATCCCCGAAGTGGGCGAATATGTCCTCCATCGACATTCCGCCTGACGAATAGAATCCGCCCCCGCCGCCGGGAAATCCCTGCGGCCCCATGGAGTGGCCGAACTGATCATATTTCTGACGCTTCTCGGGATTCGACAGCACGTCATAGGCCTCGGCAGCCTCCTTGAATTTCTCTTCGGCCTCCTTGTCGCCGGGATTGCGGTCAGGGTGATATTTCAACGCCAGTTTGCGGTAAGCCTTCTTCAGCTCATCGTCAGTGGCGCTTTTCCCTACGCCAAGTATTTCGTAATAGTCTCTTTTTTCAGCCATAATTTTAGGATATGTTTAAAGGGCCGCGGATATGCGTTTGGTTGTTATTGTCCTACGGCCACTTTTGCGTGCCGCAGCACCTTGTCGTTTATAGTGTAGCCCTTCGTGGGGGTGTCTATTACCTTGCCTTTCATTGATTCGTCCTCCACCGGCACCATGGCTATGGCTTCATGCAGCTCCGGATCGAAAACAGTTCCGGTGCTTTCAATGGGCTTCACGCCATTCTGGGCGAGATACTTTATCAGTTTGTTATATATCAGCTCCATACCCTCGCGTATGGCGGCTGCGTCATCGGATTTGCGTGCCGCTTCAAGGCCGCGCTCGAAATCGTCCACTATAGGCAGCAACCCCTTCATGGCGCTTTCGGCAGCATTTTTTATCAGCTCTCCGCGTTCTTTCAGATTGCGTTTGCGGAAGTTGTCAAACTCAGCCATGAGGAAGAGATACTCTTTCTTCTCCTTGTCAAGTGCGGCCTGAAGCTCGTTCACCTTTGCCTCGAGGTCGTTCTCTTCGGTCATCGGATTATCCTGAGTCTCATCAGCTGCTTCTGGTATGTCGTCAATCACTTCCACGTCATCCATCTCTGCCTTTTCCGGCATGTCATGAGTGTTTTTGTTATTGTCCTTCATATTGCGGGTTTTAAATTTCAGTCGTTTCTTTTTCATAGAGGTCACTCTTTTTTAAGCATTCAAAAAGATTGCCAAAGTTCATACTCTATAACATCCGAAAGTGCGCTAACGTTCAATGGATAAACTATAAACGTCCCTGCCACACCACATATTCCGGAGGCAACGCTATGTCTACTGACACGGTGTCAGCCGTGAATATGCCAAAAACGGCAGACCCCGAACCGCTCATGGCAGAATACACGGCTCCGGCCTCGTAAAATGTGTCCTTTAATGTCTCTATTTCCGGCAGTCGATGTGCCACAGACGGTTCGAAATCATTCTTTATCCGCCCTTTCCATTCCTCCATAGGCATGGCAAGCAGCGTGGCCAGATTTACCTGCGGCACCGCACATTCCACCATTGAATAGGCTTCGGCCGTGGAAACACTGTGGGGAGGCTTCACTATCACGGCATGGCAACCCTTTATCTGCGGCAGCTCTATCGGAGTGAGCTGTGTCCCCGTACCTGTGGCCAGCACAGGCTGTGATTTTATGAAAAACGGGCAGTCAGCACCTATCAGGCCGGCTATGTGTTCCAGTTCGGCGGTATCCAACGGAGCTCCTGCCATGGAGTTAAGCCCTCTCAGAGTATAGGCGGCGTCCGACGACCCTCCGCCCAGCCCCGCTCCGTCAGGTATTATCTTGCGCAGGTATATGTCCACATCCATAGGTCCGGCAGCCTCTGTAAATCTGTTATAAGCCTTCATTACGAGGTTTTTTTCCGGGGGGCAGTCAACCGCGCGTCCCGACACGTGCAGCCTGGCTCCCTTATGCCCGTTGGCCGGAACTATTTCAAGCACATCACACCAGTCCACAGGAACCATAGCCGTGGCAAGCTCATGATACCCGTCAGGACGCTGTGACAGAATATCCAGTCCGATATTGATCTTGCAGTTTGGAAAAAGTATCATATAACTATACGCATTAGGCCGCAAAGTTACGATTTTTTTGCCTACTTTTGTAGCCCCGATAACCGGACATTACCTCATAACAGATATAACCGCAACCATCATATGCCCCCAGCCACACGACAGAACTTCAGCACCTCCCGGCAGTCCTCATCACTTGAGAAGCAGGCCATCCTTGAAATAGGCGGCCGCAAAGCTCCACGCGACAAAGAGCTTGAGGAGGCTGTGCTCGGAGCACTAATGCTTGAACGTGACGCCTACACCACCGTGTGCGATATCCTCAAGCCCGAATGCTTCTATGAGCCCTCCAACCGTCTCATATATGAGGCCGTTCAGGCTCTTGGCGCGGCGCAGAGGCCCATCGACATGCTCACTGTCACCGAACAGCTGCGTCTTAACGGCACTCTCGATCAGGCCGGCGGTCCCGCCTATGTCACAGCCCTTACCTCCAAAGTCCTTTCGGCTGCCAACGTGGAGTTCCATGCCCGCATTGTAGCCCAGAAATATCTTGCCCGTGAGCTTATAAGTTTTGCTTCCAACATCGAGACAAAGGCATTCGACGAAAGCAACGACGTTGACGACCTTCTTCAGGAAGCCGAAGGCAAGCTTTTCGAGATATCGCAACGTAATGTGAAAAAGGATGTGACGCAGATCGACCCTGTCATAGGAAATGCGCTCACTGCCATACAGAATGCCGCCAACCGTACCTCCGGCCTCTCCGGCCTCGAATCCGGGTTCCACGACCTTGACAAGCTCACATCCGGCTGGCAGAACTCCGATCTGATCATCATTGCCGCGCGCCCGGCTATGGGTAAGACAGCTTTTGTGCTCTCCATGGCTAAGAATATGGCCGTCAACTACAACACACCCGTGGCTATTTTCTCGCTTGAAATGTCCAATCTCCAGCTCGTCAACCGTCTTATAAGTAATGTGGCGGAGCTTCCGGGCGACAAGATCAAGAGCGGACAGCTTACCCCTGTGGAGTGGGACAAGCTCATGTCGCGCCTCAAACATCTCTATGGTGCGCCTCTTTATATCGACGACACCGCGTCACTTTCCATATTCGAACTCCGCACCAAGGCGCGCCGCCTTGTGCGCGAGCATGATGTGAAATTCATAATCATCGACTACCTTCAGCTCATGAACGCATCGGGCATGAAATTCGGTTCGCGCGAGCAGGAGGTGAGCATGATCTCCCGCTCCCTTAAGCAGTTGGCCAAGGAGCTGAACATTCCCATCGTGGCCCTGTCGCAGCTCAACCGAAGCGTGGAGTCGCGTGGCGACTCCAAGGAGGGTAAGCGCCCGCAGCTCAGCGACCTCCGTGAGTCGGGCGCCATAGAGCAGGACGCCGACATAGTATGCTTCATCCACCGTCCCGAATATTATACCCGCTCTGCTGTGGATGCAGCCGGAAATGACATCCGTGGTCTTGCTGAATTTATAGTGGCAAAACACCGAAGCGGTAGCGTTGACGATGTGAAAATGCGTTTCCGCGCCTCTTTCGCCCGTTTCGAAAACTGGACTGAGGACGGCGGATTTTCGGAAAATACCGTTGGCTCGAGTCTCAACAACCGTCCGGCTGAGGGTGGGGCGCCTGACTTTGGCGCTCCGGCACCGGCGTTTGGTGGCGGCAGTGTCGATCTTTCAGCGGGAAGCTCCGACGGCCCTCTGCCATTCTGACGCTTCGCGCATGTCTATCACGGGGCAGCGGGCCGAATCGCATTCCGCCATATAGGCTCTGAGTCTGTTGATATTTACATCGGCCCCGATCATCACTGTGTCGGGCCTCCATCTCCTCAGATAGCGCGATATTGAACGCGATCTGACATCCCCGCCTATATACAGGTAATCCGCTTTTACGCTCCTCTCTGCAGTTACTTCCGGAGTGCGGGCAATGGCTAATATCTTGTCTCCTAATTCTATCATATCTCCTTGGGGACGTCTTGCAAATTTCAGTGAATCGATCCCGTTGACTGCCATGTAGTCGGAGTAATCATGCTTTATATCCTCCATCACCCACAGTGTGTCGCCCTTTAAGGATATCGGCATGCAGTGCAGTTCTTTGCCATTCTTGATCAGCAATACGGTGCCTTTAGCCCGGCTGTTGACTGTTATCTGGCTGTATGGAGCTTTGGGCGCGCTTAGCGGGATCAGCACCACCGACAATGCGGCCGACAGCCCGGCGAACCATATCAGAGCCGGGCGCCGGGTGCGCAGCCACACCGCCAATACCGTCAACGCCACATACCATGGCACAATGCACCATGCGCTGAAATATATGCCTGTAACGCTTGTTCCCGGTATTGATGCTGTTGTCGTTGCCACATAGTCTATCGACTCATATATTCCGTTTATTGCAGCTGTTGCAATCTGACAGTCGATCCCTATATAGTTGGCTATTAGTACTAAGCCTGTAATGATAAATAGCGGAGGAAGCAGCAATGTGGCAGTGAGAGTGGCCGGAATAAAAAGAATAGGCACCGAATGGATATAATATGCAGCCAACGGAGCTGTTGCCGCCACAGCCGATAGGGTAGTGGCCACAAATTGTGCCGGAACATAAATCAGTCTTTTTCTCCGGGGAATATGTTTTACCATCCTGTTGCCGAGCATAATGATCCCCGCCACTGCACAGAATGACAGTTGTGTCCCCATATCATATATAAGCCGCGGATCTGCTATAAGGATTATCAGAGCAGCAAGGCAGAGCGAGTTCAGGGGCGAATGGCGGCGCTGTATGAGAGCGATAGGGATAAATACCGAAGCCATTATAGCAGCCCTCACAGCCGGAGGCGACATACCCGTGAAGCAGCAGTAGGCCCATACCGCAGCTAATGTTATGGCGGTTTTGGCTATCTTCCATCTTCCCATGTTCAATGGCAGGAGCACAATGGAAAGAATCATTATCAACACGGCCACATGGGTTCCGCTTATGGCAAGTATATGTGCTATTCCCGCCGATGAATAGCGTCGGCGCGACTCTTCGTCCATATATGATGTGTCGCCGAACACCGTGGCGGCCACGAACGATTTTGCCCCGGGAAGCATATCGGTGTCGAATAACACACGTTCGGCCTCCCTCCGCGTTTGCATTATCATAGGTATTGGTCCTCTGCCCGGATCTATCCTTATGATGTCTTTATTGCGTACGAATGCTTTTCCGGCAAACCCCTTATCTCTTAGAATCTTATCATGATCTATGGCCGATATCGCCGGGCGTGGGGTCAAAGGCGTCACCGGAGCAGTCCATGTTATGCGGGCATATGGGGTTATGGGCGTTTCCGGGCTTTCCGGAAATATAAGATGCAGATTGAAGTTCCGGTAATGTTCCATAGCTGCCGGATTTATTCCGCAGCTGTCCGTCACCACCTCGGCAGTTATTGTGTTGTCCGTATCATGTACTTCGGTTATGATCCCTGACAATGTTACACACTCATTCGAAAAATCAGGTGCGGTTTCCGGTGGAGCTGTCATGAACCCTTCGGCCAGTCCGGATCCCGTTATAAGCAGCAACATTGCCGGATAAACGCGCCGTGTCAGCAGAAATACAATGCTTCCGCATATCAGAATACCCAATCCGGCCCATATCGGCATGCTTAGGCCGGAAAGCAATATTCCGGCTGCAAATGCTGCTGTAGGGGCAAGCAGCGGAACTGATGGCGGAACTCTCAGCGTTGCCATATGTCCCAGGACGCGAATGCCTGGAGCAATAGCATCTCAAGTCCGTTTTTCACTTCGGCTCCATGAGCTGCGGCGCGGCGCATGAACATAGTCACGTCCGGATTATAAAGAAGGTCATAGCAGATATGGTCAGCCGTAAGCATCTCATATGGAATGTCGGGAGCTTCATCCACATGGGGGTACATACCCAATGGAGTGGTGTTGACAATTATTTTGTGACTTCCCATTATATCCTCGTTCAGATCTCCGTACGAAAGCTGGCCTGAAGCAGGTGTGCGCGAAACAAAACTGCATTCCACTCCGCAGTTTGTCAAAGCCCGGCACACTGCTTTTGCGGCTCCGCCAGTGCCTAATATCAGCGCTTTGTTCCTTGCGGGCGTGAGCAGCGGCCCGAGTGTGTTTTGAAACCCCATGCAATCCGAGTTAAAACCCTTGAGTCGCAGTTTGTTGCCTGAGCGAATGAATTTCACCACATTTACAGCACCTATTTCGGCAGCATCTTCGTCGATTTCGTCTAAGAAAGGTATTATCTGTTCTTTATAGGGAATCGTGACGTTAAGCCCGTTGAGATCAGGGTGTGAGCTGATCACATCCCTCAGCAGCTTTATATCGGCGATCTCGAAATTCTCATATCGGGCCGGAATGGATTCGGCCTCGAACTTGGTGTTGAAATACTGCTGTGAGAACGAATGTGTAAGAGGATAACCTATCAGTCCGTAAAGTTTCTCAATGCGTTTCATCGGATAAAAAATTTCGATTGCAAATATACGAATAAGCGAGGGCAAAATCAAGCTCGCTTGAATTTTGCCGAGCGTGAGTATATAAGACGAAGTCAAAGATACGAATAAGTCGAGAGCAAAGCCAAATTCATAAAAAATATTTTTACACAAAATCTTTGCAGAATTGTAACTTTGTTGTAACTTTGCAGGGACGAGTGTAAATTAAAAGTAATGAAGCTAACGATCTATAATTCAGCCATTCTTGTGTGTCTCGGACTTTGGTCATGTGCTTCCAAGAGCCCGGAGCGCACATCCGATGTGCCCGCTGACTCCGTCGTGGCGCAGGTGAAATCGGTCTTTAATGCTGATTCAGCCTATAATCTGGTCAAGGCTCAGGTAGATATGGGGCCACGTAATCCGGGTTCACAAGGCCATCTGAAGTGCGAGAAGTTCATAAAGGAACGGCTTTCTTCATATGGTGCCTCGGATGTAAGTGAGCAACGCACATCGGCCACCACTTACGACGGAAAATCCTATGAGTGTGTGAATATTCTTGGTCGGTTCAACGGCGAGCAGAAAAAGCGTATATTGCTTCTTGCCCATTATGACACACGTGGCATGGCCGATAATGAGGCCACGGAGGAAAACCGTAATATGCCTATCCCGGGTGCCAACGATGGCGGCAGTGGTGTAGGCGTGCTCCTTGAAATAGCCCGGCATATCGGTAAAAATCAGCCTCAGATCGGAGTGGATATGCTTTTTGTCGATCTGGAGGACTCGGGAATGCAATCCTCATGGGGCAATAGTGATGACACATGGTGTCTCGGCACCCAGCAGTGGGTCAAAGATATGCCCTATGATGAAGGTGAGCTTCCTGTCTACGGTGTCTTGCTTGATATGGTGGGTGGACGCGACGCACGCTTTCATCGTGAATACATATCACACTCTAACGCCCCTCAGGTAGTGGATAAAGTGTGGCGGATGGCTGCGGCTTCAGGTTATGGATCCAAATTTATAAATGAAGTTGCAGGATCGGTGGTTGACGATCATCTTTATATAAATGAGGCCGGAATTCCCTGTGTGGATGTTATAGAAACCAACAATATCCATACACATACTTTTCCGGCCACGTGGCACACTCTTTCCGATGATATGGGAAGTATAGACCGCGGCTCGCTTAAAGCTGTGGGACAAACGATATTAAACCTCATTTATAGCGAGGAATTATGACAATAGATGAACAGCAGGACGAATTCATAGAGGAATTCACCGCATTTGATGACTGGATGGACCGTTATGGTCTCCTTATAGAGATAGGTAACCAATTGCCCACGATGCCCGACGAGCTCAAGACCCCCGACCGTCTTATCGAAGGGTGTCAGAGCCGTGTATGGCTTGATGCGCGCATGGACAACGGCAAAGTGCATTTCACGGCCGACTCAGACGCCATGATCGTGAAAGGCATAATTTCACTTCTTCTAAAGGTACTAAGTGACCGGACACCCGACGAGATCCTTTCCAACGATCTGTATTTTATCGACCGGATAGGTCTTGGCGAGCATCTTTCCCCCACGCGCAGCAACGGACTCCGGGCCATGGTGAAACAGATTAAAATGTATGCATTGGCCTTCAAAGCCAAGGAAAATAGCGGAATTTAACGTATATTTGCCGAAACTAACTGTATACCTAACATAAACCAATCCAGACACTATGTTTAAGAACCAACCTAAAGGGCTGATTCCTGCGGCATTGAGTAACATGGGCGAACGTTTCGGCTACTATATAATGAATGCCGTGCTCGTGCTGTTCCTCTGCTCGAAGTTCGGCCTCAGTGACGAAACAAGCGGCATTATCTATTCATGTTTTTATGCCGGTATCTACATTTTAAGCCTTGTGGGCGGCTATATAGCCGACAAAACTCAGAATTATAAGGGCACCATCATAAAGGGCCTTATAGTCATGTCACTCGGATATTGTATCCTTGCTGTGCCCATCCTCTCCACTTCCGATAACATTTCGTGGCTTCTTCCCGTCACATGTTTCGCGCTTTTCCTCATAGCATTCGGCAACGGCCTGTTCAAGGGCAATCTTCAGGCTATCGTAGGCCAGCTCTACGACAATCCCCGTTATGCGTCGCAACGTGACTCCGGTTTCCAGATATTCTATGTGTTTATCAATGTCGGAGGCCTTATAGCACCTTTCGTGGCTCCCATGCTGCGTTCCTGGTGGCTCGGAGTCCATAATCTCACATATAACGCTAACCTCCCGGCCCTTGCCCACGAATATCTTTCCGTAGGCGACAATATGAACATGGAGAATGCCAACAACCTCTATGCGCTTATCACTCAGGTAGGCGGTGACGCCTCGGCTGACATCAGTGCATTCTGCACACAGTATCTTGATGTGTTCAACACCGGCATTCACTATTCCTTCATAGCCTCCATAGTGGCTATGCTCATATCGCTGGTTATATTCATCTGTTTCAAGAATGGCCTTCCCAATCCTCCGAAAAAGGAATCTGTGGAATCAGTCAACTATACCGCCGAAGAGAAAATGGCTATGGCCAAAGAGATCAAGCAGCGCATGTATGCCCTGTTTGCAGTGCTTGGCATAGCTATATTCTTCTGGTTCTCGTTCCACCAGAACGGCACATCGCTCTCATTATTTGCCCGCGACTTTGTTAAGACCGACGCCATAGCCCCCGAAATATGGCAGGCTGTCAATCCTTTCTTTGTGATTGTTCTCACACCTGTCATAATGTGGATCTTCGGAAGCATGGCCCGTCGTGGGAAAGAAATCTCCACACCGCGCAAAATAGGCATCGGCATGGGCATCGCCGCATTGGCCTATCTCTTCCTTATGGTCTATAGCCTGTTCATGGACTATCCTTCCGCCGAAGGCTTCAAGCAGCTTCCCACTGAAATAGCTGAAAGCCTCAAGAGCGGATGGTGGATAATGTTCGTGATATATTTCTTCCTCACAGTAGCCGAACTCTTCATTTCTCCGTTAGGCCTCTCGTTCGTTTCCAAAGTGGCCCCGAAGCATATGCAGGGTCTCTGTCAGGGCCTGTGGCTTGGTGCCACGGCCGTAGGCAATCTCTTGCTGTGGATCGGCCCGTTGATGTACAACAAATGGCCCATCTGGGAAGCATGGGGCGTTTTCCTCCTTGTTTGCGTCATATCCATGGCTGTGATGTTCGGCATGGTCAAATGGCTTGAACGAGTCACCGCCAGCAAAGAATAAACACCCTGTTATCTGATACACTACATCAGCCGGCCCATATCACATGAGCCGGCTGATTTCATTTCCGATATTTTCGCACGCCACCCCTGCACGGCGCCCTTATCTTCGCGCCATGCTCCGGCCCGTACATATTCCGCGCCATACATGGCACCCCGTTCCGCAAGCCCCGCGCTCGTGGAGCTTCTGCCGTTGGCTCGGGCATGGACTTTCCAAACCCCACCGTCACATCATCGACGCACTTGAACGCCAACGCATGAGCTGCGGCTTCGTGCGTGCCTATGTGGTTGATCCCACTCCCGCCGATGGCACTATGCGGACACTCCTTTCCCAGTATGTACGTTGGTTGGGGCAGGCCAAATTCCCCTTGATTGATCCCCGCGTCGTGGTAGTCGACCGATCGGCCCGCACCGCCCGCAGCTCCGCAAAATCAGTCCCCGGCTCACGCCCCGTTTCCGCATCGCTGGCCGACAACCTCCGAGGCTGTCCCTTCGACATAGTACTGATGCTCGACGCCCACGCCTATCCTAAGCGCACCTTTGCCTTCGACACCGCCCGGCAGGCCCTCGTCGGCGCCGTGGCCTATGCTCCCGGCACCGCCGTCATCCTCCACGGTGCCCCCACAGCCCGCAGCCATTTCCGCGCAGCCCTCGCCTCCGCCACCGGCCTCTACCTCAAAATCCTCCCTCCACCCTTAGAGTCCGCATTCCCCTCCTCACTCGCCACGTCCTCCCCACAGCCCACGTCCGAATTAGCCAAAATTCCCGCCAATACCCTCAGTCAGAAAAAGTCCGATTCAGTCCGAAATGTCCGATCACGCCTCCCTGGCGCCCGAAAAGTCCGATCCTCCCGCAAATGCAACCCCGGAGAGGTTGCAGCCATGAGCAAACCCCATGCACCGAGCTTTGCAAGGTTCATGGGGTACATACACACCCAAGCCACCTACCTCGGAGAGGTTGGAGCCATACACCCCGCCAAGGCCCCGCCTGTCTCAGCGGTAGCTGCCACCGCCCTTCAGTCCGGATGTTTCCGCAATCCAAGCAGCAAAGAGCTCATTGACATATTGTGCCTCTCATGGATTTTTCCTAACTTTGCGCAGTTTTAACCCATCACATCATTTTCAATAAATGCGAGAGACTAAACGCGCTGCCATAGTGTTGGAGGACGGCACTGAATTTGAGGGAAAATCCTTTGGTTATGCGGCTTCTACAGCCGGCGAAGTAGTGTTCAACACCGCTATGACGGGCTATCCCGAAAGCCTTACCGACCCCTCATATGAGGGGCAGATACTCGTCACCACTTATCCTATTCTCGGAAACTATGGCGTGCCTCCGCGCCGCGACAAGGACGACGTCAGCGAATATTATGAGAGCGACCATATCCATTGCCGCGCCATTGTGGCACAGGACTACTCGTTCCATCACAGCCACTGGCAGGCCGACCGCTCGCTTGCCCAATGGCTCGAGGAGGAAAAGATACCGGGCATTTACGGAGTCGATACCCGCGCCCTTACACGCCATCTCCGCGAACACGGATCCATGCTCGGTAAGATTGTGGTGGAGGGAACCCCCGATGTTCCGTTCTATGATCCCAATAAGGAAAACCTCGTGGCCAAAGTGTCGTGCAAGGAGGTGGAAGTGCACGGATCCGGCGACAAGACTGTGGTGCTCGTTGACTGCGGCGTCAAGCACAACATCATCCGTTGCCTCACCCGTCGCGGTGTGAAAGTGGTGCGTGTGCCGTGGGATTACGACTTCAATACCCTTGAATGGGACGGCCTGTTCATCTCCAACGGCCCGGGTAACCCCGATATGGCCGAGGTCACTGTGGGCCATCTCCGCAAGGCCATGGAGCTCGGCAAGCCCATATGCGGCATCTGCATGGGCAATCAGCTTCTGAGCAAAGCTGCCGGAGCCTCCACCTACAAGCTCAAATACGGTCATAGAAGCCATAACCAGCCTGTGCGCCGTGTCGGCACCGACAAGTGCTTCGTGACCTCGCAGAACCACGGTTTCGCTGTGGATTCATCCACACTGCCCGACGACTGGGAACCGCTGTTCGTGAACATGAACGACGGCACAAACGAGGGTATACGCCACCGCTCGCTCCCTTATTTCTCGGCCCAGTTCCATCCCGAGGCGTCGAGCGGCCCCAAGGACACTGAATTCCTGTTCGATGAATTTGTTGCAATGCTGAAATAACAAGTAATCCCTATAAGTAACATGGAGAAACGTTATAACAAAGTGCTGCTTCTCGGCAGCGGAGCGCTTAAAATAGGCGAGGCCGGTGAGTTTGACTATTCAGGATCGCAGGCCCTCAAGGCCATGAAGGAGGAGGGTATCTCCACAGTCCTGATCAACCCCAACATCGCCACTGTCCAGACTTCCGACGGGATTGCCGACAAGATATATTTCCTCCCCGTCACCCCTTTCTTTGTGGAAAAGGTGATTGCACGCGAGCGTCCCGACGGCATAATGCTGGCGTTCGGAGGCCAGACGGCCCTTAACTGCGGTGTGGCTCTCGAGCAGAGCGGAGTGCTTGCACGCTATGGTGTGGAAGTGCTCGGAACCCCGGTAAAGGCCATTATGGACACTGAGGACCGTGAATTGTTCATAGAGCGTCTTGACGAGATCGATGTGCGCACCATAAAGAGCGAGGCAGTGGACTCTGTCGACGAAGCTCTTCGTGCCGCACGCTCTCTCGGTTTCCCCGTCATAGTCCGTGCCGCTTACGCCCTCGGCGGACTCGGCAGCGGCTTCTGCGACAATGAGGCCGAACTCGTGGAGCGTTGCGAGAAAGCCCTTTCGTTCTCGCCCCAGGTGCTTGTTGAGAAATCCCTCAAAGGGTGGAAAGAGGTTGAGTATGAGGTGGTGCGCGACCGCTACGACAATTGTGTCACGGTGTGCAACATGGAGAACTTCGACCCCCTCGGAATTCATACCGGCGAAAGCATCGTGGTGGCCCCCTCGCAGACTCTCTCCAACGAGGACTACCATTATCTGCGCAAACTCGCAATAAAGATTGTCCGCCATATAGGCATTGTGGGCGAATGCAACGTACAGTATGCGTTCGACCCCGAGTCGATGGACTACCGCGTGATCGAGGTCAATGCCCGCCTCAGCCGCTCTTCGGCTTTGGCCTCCAAGGCTACCGGTTATCCTCTGGCTTTCGTTGCCGCCAAGCTCGGTTTGGGCTATGGACTGTTCGAGCTGAAAAACTCTGTCACACGCGTTACCTCGGCTTTCTTCGAACCCGCGTTGGACTATATAGTGTGCAAGATCCCCCGTTGGGACCTCGGCAAATTCCATGGCGTGAACCGCGAGATAGGTTCCTCTATGAAGTCCGTCGGCGAGGTGATGGCCATAGGCCGCACTTTCGAGGAGGTCATTCAGAAAGGCCTGCGCATGATAGGGCAGGGAATGCACGGCTTTGTTGTCAACAAGCCTGTGCAGGTCGACGATATCGACAAGGCTCTCGCCGCCCCCACCGACAAGCGTATCTTCGTCATAGCGCTCGCCATGCTTAAAGGCTACGATGTGGAGCGCATACATGAGCTTACAAAGATCGACCGCTGGTTCCTTTACCGCCTCCGCAACATTGTGGACACCCTCCATGAGCTTGAGGGCGCCGGCAGCATAGAGGCGCTTGAGGCTCCGTTGCTCCGCAAGGCGAAGGAACAGGGATTCAGCGACTTCCAGATAGCTCGCTCCGTAATAGGAAAGGAGATGGCCTATGACTCCGAGCAGGCTTCCGACTCTGTGCGCTCCCGCCGCAAAGCCCTCGGCATAACCCCGGTAGTGAAGCAGATCGACACGCTCGCTGCCGAATATCCCGCCATGACCAATTACCTCTACCTTACCTACAACGGTTCGGCCAACGATATCGACTATGAGCACGATGGCCGCACGGTGGTGGTTCTGGGTTCCGGAGCCTACCGCATCGGTTCGTCGGTGGAATTCGACTGGTGCTCCGTCAACGCCCTGCTCACTGTCAAGAAAGAGGGCTGGCGCTCGGTGATGATCAACTACAATCCGGAAACGGTGTCGACCGACTATGACATGTGCGACCGCCTCTATTTCGACGAGCTCACCTATGAGCGCGTAATGGATATAATAGAGTTGGAGCAGCCTCACGGCACCATACTCTCGGTGGGCGGCCAAATACCCAACAACCTTGCCACACGCCTTGATTCATCCGGAGTAAATATATTGGGTACGTCGGCCAAGAGCATCGACAATGCCGAGGACCGTAACAAATTCTCGGCCATGCTTGACCGCCTCGGCATAGACCAGCCGCGTTGGCGCGAGCTGACGAGCTTCGACGACATCAACAAGTTCATCGACGAGGTTGGTTTTCCCGTGCTCGTTCGTCCCAGCTATGTGCTTTCAGGTGCCGCCATGAATGTTTGTTCCAATCCCGAGGAGCTCGAACGTTTCCTGCGTCTCGCAGCCAATGTGTCGAAGAAGCACCCCGTGGTGGTGAGCGAGTTCATACAGAACGCCAAGGAGATTGAGATGGACGCTGTGGCCCAGGACGGCGAGATCAAGGTATACGCCATATCGGAGCATATAGAGTTTGCCGGCGTGCATTCCGGCGACGCAACCATCCAGTTCCCCCCGCAGAAACTCTATGTGGAGACAATGCGCCGAATCAAGAAGGTGTCCTCGCAGATAGCCAAGGCACTCAATATCTCCGGGCCTTTCAACATACAGTTCCTTGCCAAGAACAACGACATAAAGGTCATTGAATGCAACCTGCGTGCCTCGAGAAGCTTCCCCTTCGTCAGCAAGGTGCTGAAGATAAACTTCATCGACTTGGCCACCAAGGTGATGCTCGGCCTCAAGGTGGAGAAACCTGCCAAGAGCGCTTTCGACCTCGATTATGTTGGCATAAAGGCTTCCCAGTTCAGTTTCTCCCGTCTTCAGGGCGCCGACCCTGTGCTCGGAGTGGATATGTCGTCGACCGGCGAGGTGGGCTGCATAGGATCCGACACCTCCGAGGCCGTGATGAAATCGCTGCTTTCCGTAGGCCTCAGAGTGCCTGAGAAGGGAGTGCTCCTCTCCACCGGAACCACCCGCCAGAAAACCGATATGCTTGAGGGCGCCCGCCGCCTGCATGAACGCGGTTTTAAGATATATGCCACACACGGCACACAGCGGTTCCTTGTCGACAACGGCATACCCGCGGTGGATGTCTATTGGCCCGATGAGCCTGACAAAGAGCCTCAGGCCCTCTCGCTCCTCCACGACCGCTCCATCGACCTTGTGGTGAACATTCCCAAGAACCTTTCGTCGGCTGAGCTGACAAACGGCTACAAGATACGCCGCGCGGCCATCGACCTGAATGTTCCGCTGCTCACCAACTCGCGTCTCGCATCGGCGTTTATCGACGCTTTCACCACACTTTCGCTCGACGATATAGAAATCAAGGCCTGGGATGAATACTGACACCCATAGCGGACTGTACGACAGCTGGGACCGCGAACATTTGTGGCACCCCTACACATCGGCCATAGACCCGCTGCCTACTTACAAGGTGACTGGCGCCGAAGGTGTGCGCCTGACCCTTGCCGACGGACGTAAGCTTATCGACGGCATGTCGTCGTGGTGGTGTGTGGTGCATGGCTACAACAATCCCGTGCTCAATGCCGCTCTTACCGCCCAGGTTTCTAAAATGAGCCATGTTATGTTCGGCGGCCTCACACATGAGCCGGCCATTGAGCTTGGCAAGCTGTTGCTCGGCATGGCACCGCCCTCGATGCACAATCTGTTTTTTGCCGACTCCGGCTCTGTGGCTATTGAAGTGGCCATGAAGATGGCCGTACAGGCCGCCGTGGCCCGCAGCGGATCGCACGGCAAGACCAACTTCGCCACCATAAGGGCCGGATATCATGGCGACACATGGAATGCCATGAGCGTGTGTGATCCTGTCACAGGTATGCACGGCGCGTTCGGCTCCGCCCTTCCGGTGCGCTTTTTCGTGCCTCAGCCACGCTCGCGGTTCGGCGGTGAATGGGATCAGGCCGACATAGAGCCTCTCAGAAAGCTACTTGAAGAGAAGTCAGGTGAAATCGCCGCAGTTATTCTCGAGCCTATAGTGCAGGGTGCCGGGGGCATGTGGTTCTACCATCCCGAATATCTGCGTCAGGCCCGCGAACTCTGTACACGCCACGGGGTGTATCTGATATTCGATGAGATAGCCACCGGATTCTGGCGCACAGGTCGCCTCATGGCATGGGAACATGCCGGAGTGGAACCGGATATAATGACCGTCGGCAAGGCTCTCACGGGCGGTTATATGACTCTCAGTGCGGTGCTCACCACACGCGAGGTAGCCGAAACGATATCGCGCGGTGAGGCCGGTGTGATGATGCACGGGCCCACGTTCATGGCCAACCCGTTGGCTTGCGCTGTGGCTGTGGCGTCGCTCAAACTGCTTCAGGAGCGCGACATGGCGTCGGTGATAGCCCATATATCCTCGATAATGGATGAGGAACTGGCTCCGGCGCGTGAGTTCTCCGGAGTGGCTGATGTGCGTGTGCTCGGCGCCATAGGGGTGATAGAGATGAAAGAGCCTGTGGATGTGGGCGAGTTCCAGCGCAGGTGTGTTGACCGGGGAGTGTGGATCCGTCCGTTCGGCACCCGTGTATACATAATGCCCCCGTATGTGATAGGGGATGAGGATCTCCGTTATCTTTGCCGTCAGATGATCGAACTGGTGAGATGAATCCTGATGCGCTGCTCGATGACCTCAGAAGGCGCGGCAATTACCGCACCATTCCCAAGGTATACGCCGGGGATCTGCTTGACCTGACAGGCAACGATTATCTCGGGCTGGCGCGGCGCGATGACCTCAGAATGCAGTTTCTTGATTCGGAGGCTGTGCGCCGGCTGCCGTTCACATCATCGGCCTCAAGGTTGCTCGCGGCGCAGCAGGAGGAATATTCACGTCTTGAAGCAAAGCTTGAGGATCTGTATGGAGGCCGCTCCGCACTGTTGTTCAACAGCGGGTATCATGCCAATTCGGGACTGATACCGGCATTGACGGAGCAGTCCGATACTGTCATACTCGCCGACCGGCTTGTGCATGCCAGCATAATTGACGGCATAATGCTGTCGAAATGCCGGTTTGAGCGCTGGCGCCACAACGATTACAGCCATCTTGAACGCCTTGTGGCTAAATATACCGCCGACAACACTGTAGCCACCATTCTCATTGTGGCCGAATCCGTTTACAGCATGGACGGCGACAGGGCCGATATAGAGCGTCTTGTCGAAATACGCCGTTCGGCTCCGGGAGTGCTGCTCTATGTTGACGAGGCACATGCCCTCGGAGTGGAGGGGCCGGCCGGTCTCGGCCTGACAATGGAGCCGGAAGTTGCCGGAAAGGTGGATATAACCGTGGGTACATTCGGCAAGGCGCTTGCTTCGGTGGGAGCATTTGCGGTGATGCCGCCCGTGCTGCGTGAGCTGTCCGTCAACCGGTCCCGTTCACTGATATTCTCCACTTCACTCCCACCTGTAAATGTGGCCTGGACGCGCGTCATGATGGATGTCATGGCGGGTATGGACACCGAGCGCGCCCGGTTGCGTGATACGGCCCGGGAGGTTGCCGGGGCTGTCAATGCGGTGTGTCCTGACCGGCCTGTGCAGCCGGGCCATATCGTGCCTCTCGTTACCGGAAGCGCGGAGAGGGCTGTGGCCCTGTCCAACGAATTCCTGAAACGGGGTGTGAAGGTGCTCCCGATCCGTACCCCGACTGTTCCCCCAGGCACGGAACGCCTGCGCATAAGCCTCAATGCGGCCATGACTCCCGGTGATGTGTCGCTTCTGAAATCAGCACTGTCCGAAACTTCTGTGAAATGAATATAGCACGAGTCAGCGGATCAGGAAACGCACGGGCATTGGTTCTCTTTGCCGGATGGGGCATGGATGAACGTCCTTTCGAGGGGCTGAATAAGGCAGGTTATGATATTTTCGTGATCTGGGATTACCGCACGGACACACTTGACTTTGCGGCTCTCGGCCATTATTCCGAGCTTTGTGTGGTGGCGTGGTCGTGGGGTGTGCTTCCGGCCGCCCGCTTCCTTGTTTCCGGCCACGGACTGCCTGTGACTCTTGCTGTGGCTGTGAACGGCACCCTGCACCCGGTGGATGACCGTCGTGGCATTCCCTACGATATATTCCAAGGCACGCATGACTCGCTTGAGCCGCGGCGGCTGCTGAAATTTTACCGGCGCATGATGCCGGATGCTGCCTCAATGGAACGGTTCAAGGCGGTTATGCCGCACCGTGAGATAGAGGAACTCAAAGAGGAATTGCGGGCCATAGCCGCCATGCCTGTGCCGGAGGGTGTGGAGGAACGCAGGTTGGCAGCGCAGTTTGATGCTGTGGCTCTCAGCCGTGGTGACGCCATAATCCCGTATGACAATCAGCGTAAGGCATGGGAGGGAATAGCTGCCTGTGAGAGCGTTGACGGCGCCCATTATCCTGATTTTGCCGCGATCATTGACCGCTGGCTTGTGGAGAAGGAGCTTGTGAGGCAGAAGTTCAGCGACGCGGCTTCCACTTATCCCTCGGAGTCGGCTCCGCAGCAGGCCATAGCGTGGCGGCTTATGGAGCTGTGGGAGGCGCAGAACCCTATGCCGGGAGGCACGGTGGTGGAAGTGGGTGTGGGAACAGGATATTTCACATCGTTGTATAGCCAGCGGTTGCATCCCTCCTCGCTCAGGCTCTGGGATCTGTATGAATCGAGCACTGGGGTGGAAGCCTGCGATGCGGAGACGGCCATACGCTCGCTGCCTGATGAGTCGGTGGATGTAGTGGCCGGGGCTTCGGCGGTGCAGTGGTTCAATTCGCTTAACGCATTTTTTGCCGAGGTGGTGCGTGTGCTCCGTCCGGGCGGCTTCGGGGTGTTTTCCACTTTCGCGCCTGACCATTTCGCGGCCCTTAACAGTATCACGGGGCGTTCGCTGAATTTTCCCGCCGTGATGCGGATTGAAGGGGCGGAATGGCTTGCGGATGTGACCGAGACACTGCCAGTCACTTTCAGCTCGCCCGCGCAGATGCTCCGTCACCTTAAACTTTCAGGTGTGAATTCCCTTATGTCGGGCCCTGAGGCTGCTGTGGGAGCGCGGCGCATACTCCGGGATTATCCGCGTGATTCCGACGGGCGTGTCACGCTCGTTTACCGGCCTCATTACATAATTTTCAGAAAGAAACCATGTCGTTGACAATCTTTATATCAGGTATTGACACAGATGCGGGCAAAAGCTATGCCACCGGCTGGCTCGCCCGCCGTTATATGGATCAGGGGCTGACAGTGGCCACGCAGAAATTTATCCAAACCGGTAATACGGGCCGTTCGGAGGATATTGAGGTGCACCGCCGCATAATGGGCATCGGCCCGCTTCCGGAGGACAAGGATCTCACCACTTCGCCGGTTATATTCACCTATCCGGCCTCGCCGCATCTTGCAGCGGCAATTGACGGGCGCACAATTGATTTTGACGCGATTGACCGCAGCACGGCCATTCTGGCAGAGCGCTACGACGTGGTGCTTGTGGAGGGTGCCGGAGGGCTGATGGTGCCGCTTACCGACGATATGCTGACGATCGACTATCCCGTGAGCCGCAATCTGCCTGTGGCCCTTGTGACCAACGCACGCCTCGGCTCCATCAGCCACACACTGTTGGCACTTGAGGCCATAGAGCGCCGTGGCCTGACGCTCCATTCGCTGATCTACAACAGCCATTTCGACAACGACCCTGTAATAGCCCCCGACACGAAAAGCTACCTGCGCCGCACCGTCGCCTGCCGCTTCCCCACGGCCCCCTTCCTCGAAGTCCCCTCCCTCCGATATTGATAGGGAATGCACGTAAGGGGGGTAGGGTCATTAGAGTCATTGGTTAGAGGTGCGGTACTGGCGGCGGAGGGTGGCCATGCGCTCGGAGAAGCTGCCGTTTTCCAGGAAGTCTTTTGAGAGGCGTTCGAGTTGGCGGAAGAGGAGATAATCGGCCTGGTTTATCAATATGATGGCCATGTTGGCTATGGTTTCGGGCGGACGGGTTTCTATCAACTTCATGAAGAATGAGGCTTCGTTGTGCTCTGTGCCTATGCGCCGCATGGCCTCGAATTCAACGCTCCCTTTCTGCCATTGCGGTTTTTGGTGGATTTTAAGGTAGTCCTCATAGTCTTCGAGTAGTTCTTTCAGGCTCGCTTTCGCTACATTGATAAGTCTGATCTCGGTCTTTGCAGAGGTAGCGGAGGCGGCACAACCCTCCACGATGTTCTGTTTGCCGCTGCGCGCGGCTTGTATCATCTGATCCACTGTACGGTCACCACGGCTTAAAAAATGAGTGCAGAAGTGGCATGTGATTTGAAAGATCACATCAGCTTTCTGATATGACAGCAAATTTTTGTAATTGCCGGTGGTGCGCAGGAGCTTGGGCATTGGGGGAGGGGGATTGAGGGGTAAGGGTCTTTAGGGTCTTTAAGGTCCTTAAAGGGGCAAATTTAGGGATTTGTTGGGGGATATGCAACGGGTGGATTATGATGGTTTCGGAGATTTTGCTTAAATTTGCATATCGGTAAAACGAGTTTATAAATGTGTAAGAAAATCAATTTGTTATGGTAATACAACGATGGCAGTCGGTGACGTTGTTTGTCGCCGCTATGATGATGATTCTGTTTCTGGTGTTCCCGGTGGTGGAGGTGACGCAGGCCGACGGGGCTTTGCAGGGGTTCAAGCCGCTGACGATATGGGGGCTTGCGATTCCGGTGTCGCTTACGGGGATAGGATATCTTACGTCGATTTTTCTTTTCAAGGCTTTCAAGCCTCAGAGGCTGTTTGTGTCGTTGGCCAACGGGCTGGCGGTGGTGTCGCTGTGTCTTGAGGCGTTTTTCATATACACTATCACTGACGGCCAGGGGGCTTATGCGATAAACTGGCTGACGGCCTGGCTGCCTGCCGGGGCGTTTGTGGCGGGCCGCATTTCGGCGGGGCTGATAGCACGCGACCACAAGCTGCTGAGGAGTTACGACCGTTTGCGTTAACCGGCTTATTATTTAGGATAATGCTCACTTACAATACACAGCTCAAGCATCTGGTGCTGCCCGAATATGGCCGCAATATCCAGAATATGATCGATTACTGCCTGACGATCGAGGACCGGGAGGAGCGCAATCATTGCGCGCGGTCGATTGTCAGCGCGATGCATACGCTCATGAAGAAGAACAATACCCGCGAGCCTGAGGATTTCAAGCGCAAGCTGTGGGACCATCTCGCCATAATGAGCGGTTTTGAATTGGATATAGATTATCCGTATGACGATATGGCTTCGACTGATGAGCGGTCGGTGCCGCCCGAGAAGGTGCCTTACACGGCTTCGCAGCTGGCTTACCGGCATTACGGGAAGTCGCTCCAGCGCATGATCTCCAAGGCTGCGGCCATGGAGGAGGGTCCCGAGTGTGAGGAACTGGTGATGCTGCTGGCGCACCAGATGAAGAAGCAGCTCCTGACGGTAAACAAGGAGGGGGCTGACGACGCGCGGGTGTTCAAGGATCTGGCAATGCTGTCGCACGGGGCTATAAATCTGTCGACGGACACGTGCCGCCTGCATGAGTTCAAGGTGGTGGCTGCTCCTGTGGCACAGAAGAAAAAACGCAAGAAATGATAGAGCGCATCCATCTGGTGGAAATAGGGCAGTTCAACAAGCCCCACGGGATCAAGGGCGAGATTTCGGCCACGCTGTCGGTGAACCTTGACCCGGGGGATCTACGTTGTATAGTCGTGGACCGCGACAATATACCTGTGCCTTTTTTCATAGAGACTTCGCGTCACCGCCAAGGGGACACTTATCTTGTGAAAATAGAGGGGTTCGAGGACGAAAGGAGTGTGAAGACGTTTTCGAATGTGCCGCTGTATGCGCTTGATTCGGACCATGCCGTGGAGGAGGCTCTTGCCGAAGAGGCTGCGGACGAGGATCAGGAGGGCATGTATGCGGCCGACCTCATAGGGTATTTCATCGAGGCGGGTGGCCGGCGTGTCGGTGAGGTGACGGATATAGATGACTCCACGGCCAATATTCTTTTTGTTGTAGACACACCTGAGGGGGGCGAGGTACTGATTCCGCTTGCCCCGGAGCTGATCAAGGCGATTGACCAGGAGGCGGGAGTGATCACGATGGATCTTCCTGCGGGACTGCCGGGTGTTGACTGACACTGATTTTTCAACATATCTCTCATTCTAATATAAATTCCAGGCTATGCCATCCGTAACTGAAAAAAGCGCACTTGACTATCACCGCTATCCCCGGCCGGGGAAAATAGAAGTCATTCCGACAAAACCTTATTCGACCCAACATGACCTTGCCTTGGCATATTCGCCGGGTGTGGCTTATCCATGCCTTGCGATACAGAAGGATCCTTCGCTGGCTTATGATTACACTGACAAGGGCAATCTCGTGGCCGTGATCTCGAACGGCACGGCTGTGCTCGGGCTCGGCGACATAGGGGCCGAGGCGGGTAAGCCTGTTATGGAGGGCAAGGCGTTGCTTTTCAAGATATTTTCGGGCCTTGACTGTTTCGACATAGAGATAAACGAGAAGGATCCGGACAAGTTTGTGGAGATTGTCAAGGCGATAGCCCCTACGTTCGGTGGTATAAACCTTGAGGACATAAAGGCTCCGGAGTGTTTTGAGATAGAACGGCGCCTGAAGGAGGAGTGCCCGATACCGGTGATGCATGACGATCAGCACGGAACGGCTATAATATCGGGCGCCGGGCTTCTGAATGCGTTGGAGCTGCAGGGCAAGCGCATAGGCGACATACGGCTCGTTGTGAACGGGGCGGGAGCCGCCGCGGTGTCGTGCACGCGGCTCTATATAGCTCTCGGTGTGAAGCCGGAGAATATAGTGATGTGCGACTCGAAGGGGGTGATAAACGTTTCGCGTACGGGGCTGAACGCCCAGAAGCGGGAGTTTGCCACATCGCGGCCCATAACCACGCTTGCCGAGGCTATGGTGGATGCGGATGTGTTTCTCGGCCTGTCGGTGAAGGATGTGGTGACGCCCGAGATGGTGCGATCCATGGCGCCGAAGCCGATAGTGTTCGCCTTGGCCAATCCGGATCCTGAAATAGGATATGAGGAGGCTATGGCCGCACGGCCCGACATTATAGTGGCTACAGGACGCAGCGACTATCCCAACCAGATAAACAATGTATTGGGATTTCCCTATATATTCCGCGGGGCTCTCGATTCGGGGGCTACTTCGATCAACGAGCCGATGAAGCTTGCTGCGGTGTATGCCATAGCGTCGCTTGCCAAACTTCCGGTGCCGTCGGTGGTGAATGCTGCCTACAATATGAACAATCTGAAGTTCGGACGTGACTACATCCTGCCCAAGGCCCTTGATCCGCGGCTGCTCGGGGTGGTGGCCCCGGCAGTGGCCCGTGCGGCCATGGAGAGCGGTGTGGCGCGGCGTCCGATCACGGACTGGAGCGAGTATGACGAACACTTGCAGCGCATAATGGGCTTTGACAACAAGCTTGTGCGGCAGCTTACGGATTCGGCTCGTCAGCACTCCACGAAGCGGGTGGTGCTCGGCGAAGGGAATACGGACAATATGCTCCGCGCGGCTGTGTCGGCTTTGCGCCAGGGAATATGCCGCCCGGTGGTGCTGGGCAATGTGGAGCGCATAACGGAGCGGGCGAAGCGTCTCGGGCTTGACCTGACGGGGGTGGAGATACTCGACCTGCGGCATGACAGTGAGGCAGGACGGCGCCAGCATTATGCCGAAGTGCTTGCATCGAAGCGCGCCCGCAACGGCCTGACGCTTGCCGAGGCCCGCGAGAAGATGTATAACCGCAACTATTTCGGCATGATGATGGTGGAGCAGGGTGATGCCGACGCATATATCGCAGGCACTTACTCGGGTTCGCACGCTCCGGCTCTGATTGCCCGCGAGGTGGTGGGCATACGCAGCGGCTATGATCATTTTGCGGCCATGCACATTATAAATACCAAGCGGGGAACTCTGTTTCTTGCCGACACGATGATCAATGCGTGCTGCGACAAGGCGGCATTGGTGGATATAGCCCGGCTGACGAATTATGCCGTGGAATATTTCGCTCATGATCCGGTGATGGCCATGGTGTCGTATTCCAATTTCGGCTCGAACGACAATGCCGAATGCAACACTGTGCATGAGGCCATAGATGCGCTCCACAAGGATTATCCGGATATGATGATAGACGGCGAGATGCAGGTGCAGTATGCGCTTAACAAGGAGTTGCGTGATGCCGCCTATCCGTTTACAAAGATTGCGGGACGCGATGTGAACACTCTGATATTCCCTGACCTGAATGCGGCCAACACCGCTTACCGGCTTATGCTTGAAATGGGTGTAGGGGAGACTGTAGGCCCGATACAGGTGGGCCTTAACAAGCCTATCCACTTTATAAACACGGATTCGTCGGTGCGTGATATCGTAAGCCTGATGGCGTTTGCCGTGGTGGATGCGGCGGTGCAGGCGCGTAACTGACAACTGAAATATAAGCAAACAGATAACCCACAGCAACCGGACATCCGGGCTGTGGGTTATCTGTTTATTGTAACGCTATTCCCCAAAACGGGGAATAGCTGTGGGTGACAGGTGTCAACGGATCATCACTTTGGTGACTTCAGTGCCTTGACGGCGGATATAGATTCCGGCGGAGGGGTTGAGGACACGCACGCCCTGAAGATTGTAGTATTCGACAGGTGCGTCGGTGTTGTCGGTGGCGATGTTGTCGATACCACTCTGGATCAGGCCGATTGTCATTGTGACTTTTGACACACGCATATTCTTGCTTGCGGTGCTGGTGCTGAGCACATATGTGGTTTTCGGAGTGGTGAATGTGTAGCCGAAGTCCTCATATTTGGCAGCGGCGCGGGGTGCTACAGCCTGCGGGGTGACTTTTGTGGTGGCGTTGTCATCGACAGTGGGGGTGTTGCCGTCGGAGTTGGCTGTGTCGACAGTAAATACGGCAGCCTTGAATTCATAGCCTTCGGGTGCGCTAACGGTTATCTTGTTGTTGCCTGAACCGTAGATGCGGAGGTCGTTGGTGTATACTTTGGCATATGTGCCTGTTGATGAAATAGTGGTGGGGAATTCGAAGTTGTCGGATGAAACCCAGGTCTGTGACTTTGAGGCAGCGCTGTATTCGATCCATGTCTGGTCGGCGAACACAACGGTAGTGGTTATGTCGGTGGCCTGCTGCTGTGTGAGGACATTGAGGGTGAAGGAGGCTTCGCCGCCTGCAAAGGAAGCGGTTTCGGGAACAGTGACAGTGATCACGGTGGTGCCTGCCTTGTGGATGTCGACGCCGTAATATTCGTTGATCGAGGCCACTTCGGGATCGGAGGAGGTGAGTGTGGGTTCACCGTCGCTCATGCAGTCGAACATGGGAAGTTCGAACGGATCGGTGGAACCGAGCACGTAGTCGACTGATTCAACTATACCGCCTTCGGCGTTGAGCCAGCGAACGTTGGGGTTCTTTTTTGTAACGGTGTAGGTGGCGGTTACGGTTTCGCTCTGAAGCTCACCTTTCTTGGCATAGGCTTCGATGGTGGCTGTCTGTCCGGCGGGTGTGAAGATGAGAATCTTGTCGTCGGCGTTGTAAAGCTCGAACTGGTCGGTGTCGTATTTGAAGAATATCTCGGCGCCCTCCTCGGCAGTGAGCTCTACATAGCTCTGATAGCTTACTGATGAGCCTGACGCGGGATTGAATTCAGGTGCGGCGAGGGTTTCGGTTCCTTCGGTAACTTCGGTGGGGAGGAGCTGGAGGGTGGTGCCGAATATGCCGACAAAGCCTGTGATTGTGCAGCCTGTGCCAGCTTCGATGCCGGTGAGACCGAATTTGTTGTACATCGTGAGAGTGTTGCCGTCGGCATCGGAGAGGGTGAAAGTATTGGCATTGGAGCCGAGAGCTATGTTGACATTCTCGACGGTTACATACTGGCACATCATGGCCTGAGTGAGCATATCAAGAGTAGCCTCGGCGGGAGTGACGGGGGTGCCGGCTGTCACGGTGCCGATTTCGGGATTTATCACTTCGGGCTGTCCGTTGTAGAGCTTGAATGTTCCGGCAAGGCGGTTGAAGGTGTCGCCGTTGCTTAGGGTTGTGCCTATGTTGCCGAATATGAGCATGTAGCTGTGGCCGCATTTGGCGTAGAGGTTCTGCCCGTTGTGGAATACAGCAGTCATAGGTGCCTTTACGATGACGTCGATGCCGGCTTCGGGCACGTCTTCCATGCCGAGCATTGCATCGAATCCGTCAAGGATGTAGGGGGGATTGGCGGTGAATGTGCTTACATTGCTGAGTTCGCCGTCCTTTATGGCCACGGCCTTGAATGTTGTGGCCTCCCATACCTCGACAGGGGCGGAGTAGAGAGTTGACCCGGCTGTGGGTGTGGTGCCGTCGGTGGTGTAGCGTATCTCGGCACCCTCGGTGTCGCATGTCATGGCCACAGAGAAGGAATAGTCGCCTTCCACCATCTCGATTGCCGGGGCTGACACTGTGGGTGCATCGCCTTCATTATAATAGACGGTGATTTTGTGGATGAAGAGGAATCCTTCGCCGGTGCTGGTGGCTTTTTCGAACTTCAGGCTCGTCAACTCACCGGGATTGGTAAGGGTGTAGGTTTTGTAGGAACCGTTTGTGTTGGATGTTGCGAGGGCATCCATGGCTGTGTCGTTGAACTTGAATGCCATTTTGGCGGGGTTCTTGTTTGCTGATACCTCTATCTCCACTTTTGTGGGGGTTACCTGAGAGTCGGCGGCTATGCCGAAGGTTGCGGATCCTGTGCCTTTGTTTGTGCCGATTTTCAGACCGTACATGCCGGGGGAGGCACTGGATGCGGCTGTCAGTCCGGAGAGGTTGGCTGCGCCTTCGGAGCATACTGCGGTCATGGCCGATGATGTGTTCCATGCCGTTTCGTTGTTGCTGGCTCCATTGGCGAAAGTTACGGACCATGAGGTTTCGACAGCTGAGGAGCATATAGCTGCGGCAGCCATAAAACCTAATGAAAGTAAGAGTTTTTTCATACAGATTGGTTTTTGATTATTATAATGTAAGTGTCAGATTTTTAGTCGAGTTAAGGGACTGCAAAAGTAATAATAATATATTGAATATCAAATGCTGTGCAAAAAATTATAGGAAAAATTAAAACTGGAAAAATTGCGGGATAAGAATAAAATGGTTAACTTTGCGAAAATTTTTGACTGACAGTAAAAGGCCGTGGGAAAGTTTACGGAATACAGTATCAATCTAAGGAATATGTCGGCCGGAGTGCATAGGTTTGAGTTTCACCCCGGTAAGAAATTCTTTGAGGATATGGAAAGTGCCGACATCAGGGATGCAGATCTTGATGTTGTGCTCACCGTTGACCACCGTGCCGACCAGTGGGATCTTCATTTCGATGTGAAAGGTACGGTTACGTTGCTGTGTGACCGGTGTCTTGACGAGATGAACCATGATGTGGACACGACTTACGACCTGACGGTGAAGTATGGCCCGGAATATTGCGATGATTCCGACACGGTGCTTGAGATACCCGAAGGGGAGCAGACGCTCAATGTGTCATATATGCTTTATGACACAGTGGAACTTACGGTGCCGATGAAGCATGTGCATGCCCCCGGCCAGTGCAACAAGGCTATGAGCTCGATTTACGGACGGCACCGGGTGCATTCGGCTGCCGAAGGTGACGACGAGCCGGAGGATATGGACTTTGGCGCGGAAGACAGCGCTGCCGCGGCCTCTGACACCGATCCTCGCTGGGACGCTCTCAGAAATTTCAATGAAGACAATAACTAAACAACAAATAAAATAAATAGCTAAAGAAAAATGGCACATCCTAAACGCAAACAATCGAAGACCCGCACAGCCAAGCGCAGAACTCACGACAAAGCAGTAGAACCCACCTTGGCACTCTGCCCCAACTGCGGCGAGTGGCATCTCTATCACACCGTTTGCGGCACATGCGGCTATTACCGCGGCCGTGTGGTGATCGAGAAAGAGGCCGCACTTTAAACGGCGCCTTGCAGGGCGATGCGTTTCCGACGGCCTGTGGCTCCGGAAACCTGCCATCTGCCTGACGTCAGTACGGATACAGCCTGACTCCGCTCTCCTCCGCCAATGACCGGGAGGAGAGAGGGTTCATGGCAGTTATATTTACTATAATAAATTCAAATTATGCTCAACGCGAGAATATCCGGAATAGCATCATATACGCCTGATGACATACTCGACAATGAAATGTTGTCGAAAATGGTGGACACAAACGATGAATGGATTACCACACGTGTAGGCATAAAGGAGCGCCATATACTCAAGGACGTTGACAAAGGTTCGTCGTATATGGGCGTGATAGCCGTGAAAAGGCTTCTTGAATCCACCGGCACAAAGCCCGAAGAGGTGGATCTCCTTATATGCGCCACATCGAATCCGGACTACAGGTTCCCTTCAACCGCATCGGTAATAGCCTACCAGTGCGGACTGTCGTCAGCCTACGCCTATGATATCCAAGCAGCATGCGCCGGATTCTTAGTGGCCCTGCAGGATGGTGCCGCTTACATAAAGTCAGGCCTGAAAAAGAAGATCGTGGTGGTGGCGGCAGAGAAGATGTCGTCAATGACGGATTATGAGGACAGGGCCACATGCCCGTTGTTCGGTGATGCCGCCGGAGCCATGATGCTTGAGCCGACAGAGCGTGAGACAGGTATTATCGACGGAGTGTTCCATATCGACGGCACCGGACTGCCTCATCTGCTTATGAAGGCGGGGGGCTCGGCCCGTCCGGCAAGCCACGAAACGGTGGATGCGCGTGAACACTATGTGTATCAGGAGGGCCGCAATGTCTACAAACATGCTGTTACGGACATGCTGACGTCGTCGCTTGAGGTGGCACGCCGCAATGGCCTGACTATGGATACTGTTGACTGGTTCGTGCCCCATCAGGCCAATCTGCGCATAATCGAGGCCGTGGCCTCGCGTGCGGGAGTGGACCATGACAAGGTGCTTGTGAATATTCAGAAATACGGCAATACGTCGGCTGCGTCAATACCTCTCTGCCTTGATGAATACAAGGACAGGATAAAGAAGGGTGACAAGCTGATACTCACTGCTTTCGGCGCAGGTTTTACCTGGGGTGCCCTTTATGTTATCTGGGATCTCTGAGCGCGTTGCCGGATCGGTAAGATAAAAAACAGACGGAGATGACATCTTTTAAGGTGTTGTCTCTGTTTATTTATATGTGGGTATATAAATCCATGCTATTTAGTAACATAAAATATATAGATCATGGCTGAGAACGCTGACATTACTCCTGCAACGCCTGTGAAAGAGGGGCACCGTGCAGGCTTTGTGAACATAGTGGGCAATCCGAATGTGGGTAAATCCACGCTTATGAACGATCTGGTGGGCGAGCGGGTGAGCATAATAACCTCCAAGGCCCAGACTACACGCCACAGAATAATGGGCATAGTGAACACGCCCGAGTATCAGATTGTGTTTTCGGATACTCCCGGTGTGCTCAAACCCAAATACAAGCTACAGGAGTCGATGCTCGATTTTTCGGAAGGCGCGCTGACTGACGCCGATGTGCTTGTATATGTGACGGATGTTATCGAGGACCCGACGAAAAATGCCGATTTCCTTGCCAAAGTGGCCAAGGAGAAGGTGCCGGTGCTGCTTGTGATCAATAAGATAGATTTGCTGAAAGGCTCAGGTGATCTGGAGGCCATAGTGGACCGCTGGAAGGAGATTCTGCCGAATGCGGAGGTGTTTCCGGTGTCGGCCAAGGAGCATTTCAATGTGTCGAACCTGATGACGCGCATAGTGGCGCTGCTGCCGGAGTCGGATCCATATTTCGGCAAGGATGCCCTTACGGACAAGCCGGCACGCTTTTTTGTGACCGAGATAATCCGTGAAAAGATTCTCCTGAACTATGACAAGGAGGTGCCGTATTCCACAGAGGTAATAGTGGAGAAGTTTGATGAAAAGGAGGGTGCCATACACATAATGGCGGTGATTTATGTGGAACGTGACTCGCAGAAAGGGATTCTCATAGGCCATGGCGGTTCAAAGCTCAAGAAGGTGGGCATGGAGTCAAGGAAGGATATAGAGGCATTCTTCGGGAAGAAGGTTTATCTGGAGCTGTTTGTGAAGGTGGAGCCGAACTGGCGCAACCGCGATAACAAACTCAGGGCTTTCGGATATATCGAATGATGACGGTTAGATACTCACGCTCGGCAAAATTCAAGCGAGCTTGATTTTGCCCTCGCTTATTCGTATCTTTGCACTTAATTAAGCAATTGTAGGATTATGGGACAGATGATAGCCATAGTGGGACGCCCCAATGTAGGGAAGTCCACTCTCTTTAACCGCTTGACCCAGACACGCCGCGCTATAGTGGATGACACTGCGGGCACTACCCGTGACAGGCAGTACGGCAAGGTGGACTGGAACGGCAAGGAGTTTTCCATAGTGGATACCGGAGGATGGGTGGTCAACAGCGAGGATGTGTTTGAGGAGGAGATCAACAAGCAGGTGGCACTTGCCATAGAGCAGGCCGACGAGATACTGTTTGTGGTCGACGCCATGAACGGAGTGACGGATCTCGACGACCATATAGCCGAGATACTGCGCCGTGCCCGTAAACCGGTGCTGCTGGTGGCCAACAAGGTTGATACTTCGGAATGGCTCTATAATGTTCCGGAATTCTATCGCCTGGGGTTGGGTGATCCGTATCCGGTGTCGGGCATAAACGGCTTCGGCACCGGAGATCTTCTCGACGAGGTGGTGAAGAAGCTACCGGAGAAGACCGACGATGAGGAGGAGCAGCTTGACGACATACCCAAGTTTGCCATAGTAGGGCGTCCGAATGCCGGCAAGTCCTCGCTTATAAACGAGATACTGTATAAACGCCTT
>URII01000022.1 GCA_900547825.1 uncultured Porphyromonadaceae bacterium | reverse complement strand
TCTTGCTATTTGCGAAAGCGTCTATCTTGTGACGTATATTCTCCTCGACATCTTGTGTGATAGTAAAATTACCTGTTGAAAATTTCATTTCGCAGAGATAATCTGTTTGAGTACTTTTACTCTCCATGACTAAATCTATTTGAGCACCTTTTCCGTCTTCAGCTTTCCCACACCAACTGTAGTTCCTTTCAACCGAATGGATACGTAGAGTGTCTTGTATGTTTTGCAGATGCTCTATGCTCAAAAGTTCAAACGTATCTCCAGCCCATGTATAGAATGTGGCTGTCCCATGGATAGCGTTCCATCCTCCTTGTTTGACTTGTTTGCCATGAACAAATCTCAGATAGAATAGAGAAAAGAAATCTTTTAGCTGATATACAGTTTCGACTCTTTCCTTTCCATAGCGGGGATACTCTCTCGTAATTCCTGATTCTCTAAGGTTGTCAAGTAGCTTTGTCAGGGTACCCCCAGTTTTGATACCTGTAGCCTTGGAAAGCTCTGATTGTGTCATTCCATAGAACTTACTGCCAATAGCTTTAACGATGTCGACGTATTTTTCTTTGCTGGAATAAAGTCCTGTATAAACATCTTTGAATTCCTGATGAATTAATTCGTCTGCAAAGAATATGCTGTCTATGTTGTCTGTCATTGTTCTGTCGTTGCGGAGCTTATCCAGATAATAGGGGATTCCACCTATAGCCATATAACTCACGCACATTTCATAGCGTGAGAGATGAAAAGCATTTTTCTTGTAGTACTTTTCGCATTCTGCTAGAGTGAAAGGGAATAGTTTGATGGTTTCCGTGAGTCTTCCATGCAGACCTCCATAGTCATGTATCACATTATCAAGCATCCAACTTGTAGCCGATCCACAGACAATGAGTATAATATTTCGTTCACTGTCTGCCCATGAATTCCAAAAATATCCCAGTTCTGCTATCATTTCTGATGATTGCGGTCCTGCAAGCCATGGAAGTTCATCGATAAAGATGATTTTCCTTCTGTTTCTTTTTCCTTCCAGAACTTTTCTCAAAAGTAAAAATGCCTCTCTCCAACAAGTGGGTTTCGACTCCTTTGGCGATAATCCTGCAATCACTAGCGAATCATAGAAATGCGCAAGTTGAAGTTGACGGTAAGACTCATAGTCCTTGTCTCCGTCTTTAATATAAGTACCTACTGCTTTGAAGAGAATCTTCTTTCCAAAGCATTCGCTTACGAGATAAGATTTGCCTACTCTTCGACGGCCATAAATGGCTACAAGTTCAGATTTCTTTGACTTGTATATTCTATCGAGTATATTTATCTCTTTATTTCTTCCTATGATATTTGCGTAACTCATTGTAAGATAGTTTTATAATGTTGGTTGCAAAGATACGTTTTTTTTAGGATAATACCAAGAAAACTACTTAGAAAATCAGCGAAAACGATTGAATTTTCTTGCTTTTCGCTGATTTTCTAGAAAAGAATAACACTTTTCCTTTAGGTTTTGCTTTTCTCGGCGAGGGTGGCATCGTCATAATAGATGAAACCTTGCAACCAGTAGGTATAAGTGTCCATGTTTTATGCGCTCATGACGAGAGAAGAGTTCTCGTTGACCGTGACTCCTTGCTCTTGCACGATGATTTCTGCTGCAAAATTACGCTAAATTGCAGACAAAACAAAATTATTGGGCGATAAACTTCCTTGTTTGCGAAAAAAGTAGTAATTTTGCAGTGTCAAAAGGGACAGAGATAAAGCCAAAAGCCAAATCGAAACCTTAGACAGAAACATTGCCTTGTGGTGTAATGGTAGCACGTCGGATTCTGGTTCCGCCTGTGAGGGTTCGAATCCTTCCAAGGCAACTCCTTAAAATTGCAGTTAGCTGATAATCAGCTAACTGCAATTTTCTTTTACCATATTTGCACAACATTTGCACAACAGAATTATAAAATTCCGTTCAAAATTCATCATCGTTCACCTTCATTCACGACGGCGGGGTGATTTTGCATTTTTTAACAACGCATCATTCACCCGATGATGAACAATCGGAGTTATGCCGTGGTTATAGAAGTTGTGGCGAAGTTTCAGGCGACCATTCCCGAGTAGAGGCTCGACCATTAATGTGAAGTCTGTAACATTAGCCCATTAGTGCTCGTAAAGAGTGATTTTTAACATTTGACCTCTGTTTGGAGGTCGAAATACTATTGCACAGTCCGAAAAGTGTGCCGAACTTTGTAACCGAAAATGATGCGGATGCATCGAGCGCGCGGGGTCAGACCCGACTATGCGCTGTAACGAGTTGCACGTTTTACTAACATTTCAGTCCGGATGAAAGGCATCCGGGAGCACTATGAAGAACCAAGCCGTATGGTGACGGCCAGAACCGTCAGTCCGCAACAACTCGCCGTAAGGAAGCGATGCTCATCGGACTTATTTTTCTCAGTCCACGGCTTCTGAGACTTGAAAATACTGATGCTCTGTGTGCGCTATAATGCGTAATGGGGATTGCATTACTTTATGACATACGCCGGATTTTGTGGATATAGTGGCGGCGTAGAATCAAAAAATGTAATGTGATAACCCGAAGTATTTGGCGCAGAAGAATAAGGATAGCACAGGGCGCGGTGACCTCAACGTAACATAAAAAGAAAGAGTGCATGTCGCCAATGAGCGGCGCACAGGATGCGTATTCGCCCTATAAAGCGAATAGCCATTGCTGTTGTCTCCTGTCGAGATGGCAGCATATAGGGTGAAATACGCGCTTTGCTGACCATCAAGGTTGGCAATAATCTTTGTCGACTTCAATGAAAAGAAAGCCGACAGCCTCCTTTTTGTCCTTACGGACCGTTGTCACCGCTCAAAATCGCCGGAGATGTGGCAATGTACTATCTTCGGCGTATGTCTCATTAAATTCAGAAACTCAAGTGAATTTATATAATCTTCTCCAAGCATCTCTCTCCGACTCCAATTCTCCCAGTATTCTTCTCACCGTCTCCCTCGCAGACCTTCATCAGCTTGTGGTAGACACAATCGACGCGACCCGTGAGCGACTTCTCCCACTTTTTATGAAGGCATCGGAAGATCGCCTTCTTTCAAAAGATGAAGTTGCCAAACAGCTCGGTATCGGGTTGACCTCGGTTCACAATCTGACCAAGAAAGGCAAACTTACAGTCGTCAAGGTCAACGGTGCCACCCGATACCGTCAAAGTGAGGTGTCGGCAATTATGGACGCTAAAAAGTCTCGCCGATGAAAAAGGAAACATCAGCAAAGACTCCCTCAAAACCGAAGGGCAATGAGAAAAAAACGTCTGCCAAAAAGAAAACCGACCGCCACCCCGATACACCTGCAATCAAAGGTGCGGAAGTGACTTGTCAGGCAGGTGAGCAGGTGACTAATCATGCGCCTGACCAACTGACCAATCAGGCAGTACCGCCGGTACCGTCGGACGGCTTGATTGCAGAGGTTGCAAAATCTCAGACTGCCAGCACCTTCCCGATTAGCGCTTTGCCGTCAAGGTTGCAGGAAATCATCAGAGAGGCTAACGCCACTCTCGGTTTCCCTGTGGACTACATGGCGGGAGCGATGCTGTCGGCAATGGCGGCGGTAATCGGCAACACCCATCACGCAGAGGCAATGGCAGGGTGGAAAGAGTATGCAATTCTTTTCGTTGCCCTTGTCGGATGCCCCGGAGTGTGCAAGAGCCATCCGCTGAGCTATGTCATGCAGCCGCTAATCGACCACGATGCGGAGAAAGCGGCACAGTTCGCCGAGGCGTTGAAACGCTACAATGCCGCGATGGAGCTGCCTCCAAAAGAAAGGGTTTCAAACGGCTATGACCTCAATCCTATCGAGCCGTGCCGCCTCCGCTTCATGATGCAGGATGTGACCAACGAAGCGGTTCACCGCATATTGTCGGAAAACCGCCGTGGACTGATTCTGATGTATGACGAACTTGCCGGATGGGTAAAGAACTTCAACCGATACAACAACGGCTCTGAATCGGAGTTCTGGATGTCGGTGTTCAATCACAAGGTTGCCATGTCCGACCGCAAGGGCAGTCAGAGCGGTGTGTTCATCCGCAATCCGTTCCTTTGCGTCATCGGTACTATCCAGCCGAAAGTGCTTACCGACCTTGCCGCCGGGAACCGTAACGCCAACGGATTTATGGAACGCATACTCTATGTATTCCCGTCCGACCAGACGAAGCCCAAATGGAACCGTAGCCGCCGGATGCCCTCTTTCGACATCGTAGCAGAATGGCGTGGCATCCTTTCGCAGCTCATTGACATAGTTCCAAAGGTTGACGCTGACGGCGAGATAATATCGGATGATGTCCCTTTCTCGTCGGACGCTCTCGACCGACTCTATCAGTGGCAGAACGAGCAGACCGATCGTTGCAACTCCGACGGAAGCGATACCCTAACCTCCATCGCAAGCAAACTCGAAATCTACGCCATCCGCTTTTCTCTTTTGCTGGCTCTCGCTGACTGGGCGTGTGGCAATGAAAAGAAATTGATAGATGTGGATACGGTGGAGAGGGCGATACGCCTGACAGAATACTTCCGTACGACAGCCTCAAAGGTGCAGGGCATCATCAGCGAGGACACTCTGACCGAGTTACAACTCACTGTTCTCTCAGAGCTTCCCGACGGCTTCACTACCGCAGAGGGTGTTGCGATTGCAGGAAAATGCGGTATGTCGGAACGCAGTTTCAAGCGGTTCATCCGAGACAGAAAAGGCGTTCTGTTCGCCCATTCCTCCCACGGAAACTACACCAAATTATAATAATTCACCCTTGGCATTATTGTCACTTTGGCATTTCTGACGGAGATGCCAAGACACCCCGTCTGTGCCAAAATGACGAAAATGCCAAGGGGTAAATCCCCAAACAGAAATCACGTGAAACATTGTTTTTTCATTGAAGAAACCATTGCAGTCAATGCAGTGGTTATAGTGGTGCATCGTTGCTATTGCAGTGCAGTACCATCCGTGCAGTGGCGGCACGGAAATTACGCCATCCGGAAATTCCTTAGCTCATTAGGGAATTTTCTGAACCGCATATCGTTCCGATACGCTGAAAATGTCCCTACTGAGCCAATGGGGTCATCCCCTTTGGAAACCCCGATACGGCTTTACGAGAAGCCGTACACTGCGATTGTTCCACGACAGAAACACGCTTGCCTATGAGTTACGCCGTACTCCACATCATGAAGGCAAGCGGTTCCTGCAACGCCATCGCCCGACACATCGAGCGAAGCACCCAGCCCGACAACGCCCATCCCGAACTGCGCCACCTCAACCGTGAGGATTTCATCCGATATCCGGAAGGTGTCGGCGGTCTGGGCGAGGCAATCCGCTACCGTCTCGACCATGCCGGACTGACGCGGAAGATCGGCAAGAACCAGGTGCTCGCCCTCAATGTCCTGCTGACATCCGACGGCGAAGCCTTGCGCCGACTTGCCGATGAAGGAAGACTCGACGAGTGGGCGGAAGCGAGTATCGGATGGGCGAAGCAGACATTCGGAGAGGACAACGTTGTCGGCGCTCATCTCCACATGGACGAGCAGACACCGCACCTGCATGTCACGGTCGTGCCCATCGTAACCACCGAAAGAAAGAGAAAAGCGAGCGAGGCGAGAGCCAAGAAACGTTACCGCACCAAGCCCAAGAACGGACCTCGACTGAGCGCCGACGACATCATGACTCGTGAGAACCTGACCCGTTTTCAGGATACATACGCAGAGGCAATGGCACGTTTCGGACTGGAGCGTGGCATCCGGGGTTCAGAGGCTCGGCACGTTGACCAGCACGAATACTACCGTCAGTGCCAGATCAAGAAGAAAGACCTTGAACAGGACGTAGCCACCCTTTCCTCCGAGAAAAGACAGCTCGACACCGAGACCCAATCTTTGGAGAAACGGAAGAAAGAGCTTGAACGTGGCAACCGCTATATGGACAAAACTTTTGCCGAAACCAAAGCCGCCAATGCAGAGATGACAAGGCAGAACGGCGAACTTGAAAAACGGAAGTCCGAGCTTGTAAAGTCAAATTCTTCTCTCACCGCCACTAATACATCCTTGACCGCCGAGAAAAAAGCATTGGAAGCTGACAAAAAGAAAATGGCAGACGAGATTGCTGCAATCGAGGCTGACAAGTCTAAGCTGATTGCCGAGCGCTCTACCTATGTCGAGGAAGCAGAGAGTGCGAGAAAAGAGAAGGAGACGGCATTGCGGGAAGCCGCCGATGCAAAAGCGCAGCGTGATGCCAACCGCAAGGATGCCTTCAGCAATCTCGCCAACCGCTTTACCGGAAACAAGACCAAGAAGCTTGAGAGTGAACTCGCCCAAAGTCGGGAAGAAGTCAAGACTTTGAAAGAGCAAGCAGAACATACCTTCAAGACCCACAGCAATGAAATGTGGAATCTTCGCCAGCAGCTCGACAGACAAATTGAGCGTGAGAAAAGTATCGTCAGGGGACATAATGATGTCATAGCCAAAATTGAAAGGTTCTTTCCCGATACAATCGCCATGATTCCGGCTCTGGAAGAATGTGAACAGGTCGGCATCCCTGACAGCTTCGCCCGTAAACTGATGGACGGAGGTGGACGATACCTTGGCAATAATGTAACTTTAGACTATCCCGAAAAGCGTGAGAAGATAGAAGTCGTGGCAGGCACGACATTCAAATTCATCCGCGATCCATCTGATAACAAGTTCCATCTGCATATCAATGGAACACGAATTTTCCAATGGCTCAAAGAGCAATGGCAATCATTGAAACAGACTGTCAAGAGAGGTTTCGGAATAAGATAACTAATCGGGAGCCACAGGCAATAACTTGTGGCTCACTTTTGTCCAAATTGTTCCTATGTTATACCTTCATTTTAGATCCTCTTCGCACAAGATAAAATTCTTTTCTCACTACACTAAAATTGCTTTTGTTTCCTTCCTTCACGGTGAAGATGATGTAACCACTTTCGTCCCAGGTAATGTTCGATCCACTTTCTTTATATTGGACTTTATCAAATGATACAGTAACGGAGCCATTTCCTCTCCCAGAAGTATGAGAAAGTCTCAAACCTGTTATATTCCCGGATGCGGAAATGGTGTATTCCTGATTGCACTTAAAAAATATCTGAGTAGACCCTGCTTCTGTTTTAATTTCTCTTGAAGCTGGCCTATCTAACTCAAAATAATATTTGTCCTCAGAAGTATTGCTGCTTGAGTTAGAGTCGCCTCCATTTTGGTGCTGCTCATTGTCTGATGGGGAGGAAGGCTCGTCTGTATTGCATGCCGCACAAAATATACAGCATAGCGTTAATATTAACAAATTGATCTTATTCATATATAAAATTATATCTTATATTTTTCGGATGCTTTTTCTGAAATAATTTCCATTTCTTCATGGAAACTAAGTAGATGTTCGTTGAATTCCTCAACTAATCCCTCTTGCATATCTTCCTGAATTTCATCATGTGTTAGCTTATATATCTCGGAACTGACAGCTAATTTATACGCTATTGGATCTCCCTTGAGACTTTCGTAAGGTGAAACTCTCTTATCAATAAGAGACATCATCTGTTTATGCCAATTATCTCTATAAGCCTTATTCTGCTCCGTCATTGGGTAATTTTTCAAATAAATATGCGCTTTTTGGAGCATCAAAACATCGTCATTGCTCTCGAGCATAAATCTCATTTGTAGTGTTATAGGATCTGACTTGGTCAAATGGGGAGCGTTAGCATATTTCGATTCAATTATCTTAATCTTATCCAAGATAAATAGGAGCATCATATCCGCGGCAGTATTGCCAATTTTCAAATTATATTTCTGAGATTCTTTCTTGGAAAACTCGACTAAATCAGGAACCATAAGAATCCAATCAGCATCTGATGGATTATGTTTTTCTATACCGTCAAAGTATTTTTTCTTAAGTTCAGAAATTTTGCAATTCGAATCATGTGCTGTTGTTTCTATGGCGAAAATCCATTCAGCTGCGTCATCATCAGTCTTAGATGATAAATCTATGCCCAATGATTTAATTTCTTTGGCTCGTAACGGATGCTTTGTCTGATAATCATGCCAAGATGTATAATGTTCAACTTGTTCTATAGCTGAATCATCATCTTGAACAACAGAGGCTGATGGCCTAAACTCTTTCTCTTCGATAGAATTGTGTGAAATTTCTTGCTGACCACTGGAGACGGTTTTCTTTTGAGAATGAAAACCATCAGATCCGTTCTCAATCCTATTTGCTTTGTCGTAACACTTATATGCCACAATTCCCAAAAGAATTGCTAATATAAAAAATAATGTTGCCATCGTTTTTATATTTCAGTTCGATATTGATATTTTCTAACAATACTACGCACTTCTTCATAAGGGAATCCCAATTCCTCATATAATTTATACGCTTGTTCTCCTAACCTTTTATGCTCTTCGCCACCATCCATTAATATAAATACATTCGAGCAGTTGCTTATCATATATTCATATATCTGATGGTTCTTTATCTCCTGTATATATGCAACGATTTTGTCGTAGGAGTTATAAAAGGCTCGTACTTCTTCAATTTGCTTTTTGGTTATACCAAAATATTTTGTCGCTTTTTCTAAATATTGAAAAGCCCAAGACATTTCAACTAAGGGGACAGCATGTGTCAGATACTCTAACAAGAAGTAAAGAGCATATCGATACTCAATAGCCAACGTATCATATGGAGGAAGTGGCTTTCTATTTCGATTAAAAATTCCCATATTTCAGTTTTTTATTTACCACCATTCGTCTTCTTCCGGATATACGAATCTTGATTCCAAATCATTTGCGATTTTTCTTATCGTGGAAATACAACCAGTTTTATACGATTCCAAATTTATTCCGGTTGGGAAATGTGGTGTTAATTCGAATGCCATCTCAGAATATCGTCGGTTAATAAAGGAGTCATTCAATTCATCGGAGATAGATTGACCAATTTCCTTTACAATTCCACCAAATAGTTTCAGCTGATCTCCGATGTGTTTTTGCGCGTAATTAGGCATATATCCTAATTCTCCTGTTAATATTCCATACATGAAATATTCTGCTTGTTCACACAATATAATCAACGCGAGCTTAGAACCCTTTATGAGAGAGTTGAGATCACCCTTCTGAGTAGACGAGATGTAATTCTTCAGAAGACAATAATACATGAGTTTGTATATGGTACAGTTAGTATCTGTAGATATTTCATCATTATCGTCTTGCACATTCAGATAATATAATGCTTTAGCAACATTATAGTTGTTTTCAATCTTCCTGAACTGCCATTCGTCTTTTTCGAGTTGCCTAATTAATTTTTTTGCATAGGTCTGATATTCCTCTCTTGTATTGGCATAATATGCCTTTAAGAAATTATCAGCAAGAGTTTCAATTTGGTTCATATATCTTACTAAATAAATTTAAAAAATCAAAAGAGGCGTGGACTGCTATGCCACGCCTTTACGAATAGGTGGTAGGAATACCTGTATATGAAGATGTGGGAATAACAGCTCCACGCCTTATGGCATGGAGACTGTTATGACTTACTCTTGCATATACTTGGATGTAAGTTTCCTACGCTTTATCCGTACAAGCAGAAGACATAACGCCTCTTTGTTTCAAAATGTCGTGGACAGTCCGAGGACTACCCGATGGCAAAGTTAATGAAAATATTTGAGATAGTGGGCATACTTCGCAGATTTTTTTGTAACTTCGCATTAAATATGGTAATGGGAAAGACAGACAAATCGAAATACTATCTCTTCATTGATGAGTGCGGAGACCATAATCTCGCAAAGTATGACCCCGGATTCCCGGTGTTTACTTTGTGCGGTATTCTTGTGTCCCGGCAGAACCTCAATGCGTTGAATAAGGCTTTTGAGGAATTGAAGATAGAGATATTCGGCACAAAAGATGTAGTTATACATTCTGTTGATATCCGTAAATGGCGTGGACCATTCTCTATTCTGGCTGATGAGGTATTAAGGGTGAGATTATTTGAAGGCATTGAGAAAATACTGAGCAAAAACGGTGCCTATGTCATTGTAAGCTGCACAATTCTTAAAGAGCAACTTAGCAAATTCTGCGTCCGTGGCGAGGAGGATGACGTATATGGATTGTCTCTGTCATATCTGATTGAACGAAGTATCTTCTGTGTTGATAATGAAATTAAAGAGGGTACTCTGCCGGAAATTTCCATTGTTGTAGAACGACGAGGTAAGAAAGAGGATAACAAACTCCTCAACTATTACAACGGGCTACGCAATCGTGGCACGAAATGGGTAGCATCGGACCGATTAAGGGCAAGAATCAGCGACTTCGGTTTCAATAATAAGAAAGACAACATCATCGGATTGCAGATTGCGGACTTGATAGCGTACCCTGTTACCATCCATCTGCTTCACCCCGAAAGACATAATCCATCATACGAAGCTGTAAAGCACAATATTTTCCAAGACAATGGAGTGCTGTTGGGGCAGAAAGTAATACCGCATTAAATAAAAAAGAGCGGCCTTTCGACTGCTCTTTCCGACCGGGCAAAACCGATCCCTAAAATCGTTGCTCGCGCAAGCGAAGTATTTCTTTCAAGGGGAAACTACCCTTTGTGGATGCAAAGATAGTAAACATTTTTGGATTCCACAAAATTTTAACGCCTCATTTCAGCGAAAAGTTTTTATTCACTGCCGTTTATCTCTTCCGGCAACACATTCAGTTGCTTATCAACCCGGTATCGGGGTTGATTGAAAGCGGCGCAAAGGAGCATGAACAAGTCGCGGATTTCGAGCATGGAATAGTGTTCTACTGCGCTACTGCCTACTTCATGGAGTCCCGTAGCATACATATTTACCTGCGCTTTGTTGGCGATGTCTATGTGGGTCTTGCGGCAGAGCTTGCTACTGCCTACGGAATGCAGTGGCACACGGTTCATCGTGCCTGTCGCCTCATCATACTGGTTAACCAGTCGATCAATCTTACAATGTTCAAGCAGCTTCTTAATCTTGGCGTTGTATCCGCTTTTGCCGGAGGCATATTTGAGAACACCAAATTTGAAACCGGAGCGTTTGACGATTTCCAACGCAAACAGCATCAATGGCGTTTTCTTTTCCCGGCGATCATTCTGCGTCTTCATGGTTTTCTTTGGCAGATATTGAACGTAAGGAATGCCGTCATCTGTAACTGCAACATTCGACATCGACAACTTCATAAAGTCTCCGATACGACAGCCGAGAGCGCACTGAAGAAGAAAGGCATCTTTGGTTTCCTTCAGACTGTCGGGCACATCCGCTGCCATTATCTGCTGAACTTCCTCATAGCGGAGGAAGAAAGGGTCGTCATACTGTTCTCTCAGTGCCTCGTTCCTTCTTTTCTTGGTAAGGCGTCGGAATGGAGATTTCAAAATCTCGTCATTCTCCTCCAGCTCATTGAAGAAAGCCTGTAATGCCCGGAGTTTCGCCGATGCCGTGTTGATGCTCGCTTGCTTGGTCGGTATGGAGATCTTTTGCAGGCTGCCATATATCGCCTTGTGCTTATCGACATACTTGTATTCGTTGATTACGAACTCACGGAATGCCAATATATCTTCCGGCGTGAATTGTTCCGGAGTATAGCGCGATTTCTTGAAGATGATAAGATAACGTGAGAGCTTATCCCATACAATCTTGTAAATCTTGGCTCTGCCCTCACTGACGGTGCCGTATGTTTTTAAGCCGTCAATGTATCGGTCGAAGCGTGCCAGCAGTGTTTCTGTTTCCTCCGTCTTGACTATATTGTATTTCTCCGGATTGAGGACCATATCAATTCTCGCTTCAAAGTCGGTAGCGTCAAATTCGGGACATTCTTCTTTCAGTTGCTTATAGGCTTCGTGCATCGCATCAATCTCGCGTGTAATCGCAAGACGCAAGCCCTCATTGTAGAGGCTGACGCGCGGTTTCAGCGAGCCATCCATGTCAAACTTTTTCAAGTCCGCCAAATCAGCCTCGATATTGCTCTTGTGAAAGAGCTGGACTTCCCGACCCTCCGTAAGCCGGAAACGAAGTCTTATTTTGCCGCTCGTCTTGGTCGTGCGGAGGTAGATAGTTATTCTTTCCATAGGTGGTTGTGCATTTCAAATTACCGTTGTGCAAGTATAACGTTTTTGCACAACCAAAAGTGCGTTGAGATAAATACCTATGAATTTATTAACATTCAAAATCGCTATAATCCACTGATATACACTGACAATTTAATTCAGCTTCATTCGCCGTCATTCATAATTCCGAATCCTTCCAAGGCAACGCAAAGAAAGGGCTAAGTCACGCTGACTCAGCTCTTTCTTCATTTTTACTCTTTCGGGAAATGTTTAAGTCGTTTTGCCTTACGGATAACATTTTTGATAAAGGCTGATTTGGCTTCGGTGTAGCCGTCTCGGTCGTTTCGATATTTAGGCAAAAGACTAAGTTTCAACGCCTCATACTCCTGTGCTACTGCCGGATGACTATTGAGGTAATCTCGGAAAAGAATCTCGTCATTATTGCCAATGGCATGAAAATGAATATGAAACACCTTTTCGTCATAGCCATCCGGCGTATATCCTTTGTTGAAACTCATACGATTTTCGGATGATGACATGCAGATATATCCTGCAGCTTCCATGTCGATCCTGACGCGTTGCCAATCGGTATCGGGAGAAATCTCAACAAGAATGTCAATTATCGGTTTTGCCTGAATATTGTCAATAGCCGTGCTGCCAATATGGTTTATGATTGGAGAATATTCGGAAAGGATTGCCGACAGGCTTTCAATCTCATTTTTAGCCCATTCTTTCCATTCATACTGATGCGGAGTAAGAACTATCGGAAAGAGTTGCCATAACTCTTCCAATGTCATCTCGCAAAGAGGCTTTTTGTCTGTATGCCTCAACATCTCCATTTCAAGGCAATTCCATGTTTCGCCAAGACATTTGTAGCTCTCAGCATCCTGCCTGACTACACGGTTGAACCCAACCGATTCATAGCACCGAATAGCTGCCGGATTGTTTTCAAATACTCCCAGAGATACTTTTGTAGCACCGAGTTTTCGGAAAGCATAATCAACCGCCATTCCGACAAGGGCTTTCCCAAAACCTTTGCCACGTTTTGAATCGTCAACAATAACAAAACCGAGACGTTGCTCCGCCGGATCGTCGGCAGGAATACGCAAGGTGATATATCCAATTATATCTTCACCATCAACCAGAGTCAGTGCAATAGAATTTTGTCCGTCAATAAACCTACTATAATATGCGTTCATATCTTCGGTGGTGACGGGATAATGCTCATATCGGTCAGCGCACCATTGACGCATAAGATGCTCACTTTTAAGCCAAGTAGTGATCACCTTGGCATCCGTAGGTTGGTAGGTTCTGAGGATAAGACTCATGGCTTGTATATATATGGCATTGCGATAAACATAGTCTTATTTTTTTAATTGTCTGACATTTATGTTTCGTCATTTCCTCGGCGAAATCCTGTTCTCCATGTTCTTTGATATAGTAGATGCAAGCCGGACGGCCTGATTTGAAAAGAAAAGCGAATATCTTTCTATATTCGAGGGAAAATATTTGCAAATTTTCATTTTTTGAATAGCGCAAAGATAATGCGTTATTATCAATTACACAAATTATTACATCAGCCTATATCCTTCAGCGCATCATTGAATTTCTGATTTCTGATTTCTGATTGCTGATAGCGCGAAGCATTCCCTTTCCGTCGTTATAAATAATCTTGTTGGACTAAAAAGCTGTTAATTGATGGACTTGCGGTTTCTCGTAAGCTCTATGGCCTCTTTCCCAGACAGATGCTCAATATCCATACGGAGAATGAACATATGGGTGTAGGACTTATCCATTTCCTTTTGCAATCCTTCTGTGTCGCCGGGATTGAACCTTTCGCCGAGTAATTTCACGGCATGGAGTTTCTCATCGTTATCTTCCACGATGAGAATCCTCCCGAAGGCAATTACACTTTTGAAATAAGTCGTGAACTCCGATGGGTGTACCTCATCGGCAGCTATGGCGCAGAATGACGCTTTGCCATATCTTTTGATGGCGTCTATTTTGTGCCCTGTCGGTGCGCTGTGGAAATAGAGTTTGCCATTGGAATACACATGGCTTATGGGGACTGCATAGGGATAGCCGTTATCTCCCGCCAATGCGAGTGTTCCGGATGTGGCGTTTGTAAGTATCGTCACACATTCTTCTTTTGTAAGTTGTTGGCGGCAACGCCTCATTTTCCTAAATTTCATGGTTTATGCAACGATTTTTAGACCAATGATTGAAGAAACCAATGTGAAGATGAAAAACAGTCTCCAAAAAGTGGCCTGCTCATGGAAGAAAAGTATGCCGGCCAACACGGTACCAACCGCCCCGATGCCTGTCCATACGGCATAGGCCGTTCCTATCGGCAAACTTTGTGTGGTTTTAGCCAACAATCCCATACTTATGACCGTGAAAACAAGAAATCCGGCAATCCATCCCCACCAAGAGAGGCCGTCAGCATATTTTGCCCGTCCGAGGCAATAGGTGAAACCAATCTCGCAGAAGCCGGCTACAATCAGCATTATCCAATTCATAACTGAATCCGGGCCTGTTTGAGGGCTGCAGCAATACCCGGCGTCTCCTTCTAAGGCATTGCAAAGTTAAGTATTATTTTCTGATTGACAGAATTCGATTCTGTTATTTCGATTTTTAAAATATCTCGGTGCGCCGGTATAGAGTATATGGATATGTATGTTTAAACGGTGCCTGTGGGTGAGGCGTAAACGAAAGCAGGCCGGGGAATTTCCATCTCCCGGCCTGCCGGATTTTTATAGTTTGCAGCGCGTCTCGGCTATTACTCCACGCGCTCGAACTGGTCTTTGCCTACACCGCATAATGGGCATACCCAATCGTCGGGAAGTTCTTCAAATGGAGTGCCGGGCGCTATGCCGTTTTCCGGATCACCTACAGCGGGATCATATTCCCACTGGCATACTTCACATACATATTTATCCATAATAATTCCTGTTTTAGTTTAATATCTAAACACCAGTTAGTGCGATATGGTTCAGTATCTAAACTGTAATCAAGTATGTTGTTGCATAAACTGCTTATTTTCTCGGAGATTATCATTAGCTTTGTAGTGTTTGAGTGAATCCCCATATTCTTCGGAATTATTTATCTATGTTGAAATTTCGCAGCTATGAAGAAATTATTGATTTGTATTTTGTCATTACTGGTTATGACGGTCGGCGTGGCTGCATACGGTGAATCAACTCCGTTGCAAGAAAATGTTACGCCGCAGGATTCCACGATAGATATAATAGGCTGGTTCAACGAAAACGATACCCTTACATATTGGATTCACGAAAGTTCGTGGCGGATTGACGGTGTCGATACCGTGCGCACCGGACTTGTGTCGACCAAAATCCGTATAACTGTTGTGGACTCTGTCGCCAACGGTTATAAGATGGATTATACCTTTCTGGAATTTCCGACAGATACTGCCTCGACGACCCCTTCCGTCGATTTTCAGAATAAGATAACAGCAAAACTGGGTCAACAGATTGTCGGCACCACGATTCATTTTGAAACCGATGAATACGGTAAGATTACCAAATTCAATAATTTGGAGGAGATTAAAAAACAGGCTTTGTCTCTTTTCAAACAGGTGATAAGTGATTTTTCGGAACTTCCTGAAATACAGGGGCTAAAAGAAATGGGACTTGATGTTGTGGATTACGCAAAAAATGTCGACACCGACAAGCTTGTTGACGGCTATCTCGCCGAACTCCAGATGCTCTTTATGAATCATGGGCTTTCCATGCAAACCGGTGAGAATACCGAACATGAAAATGCCACAGATACACAGTTTGAGAATACCACATATAGCTCAGTCTACAAGGATGCGGATGATGGGGCGTACCACGTAATATATGATGTTACGAATATTCTCCCTCAAAGTGAGTTGAAAGCTATGGTTGGCGGCGTGGTGGAATCATTGTCAGATGATAGCATTGCTGAGAGTTTCAATAAAAACTTCGATGCGCAGGTAAATGTTGATGGGACATTTAGGGATTATCTTCAAATCGACTATATGCCGTGTGGCTGGCCTTACTCGGTTGTGAGACAAAAAATAACCATGGTAGGGACTCGTGGCAAATTGCAGCAGACAGTAATTTCGCTTGATTCGTTTACTTTTGCTCCATAAAGTTATGGATACATTATTGTGCTGCCGGGCTGTTGGGTGCCTGTAATTCACCGACTTGGTTTGTGGGGTGGGCAAAAAATAAGGTGGCAATTCATTGAATTGCCACCCGAAGTCCGGTTGGTGGGCGCTGAGGGATTCGAACCCCCGACCCTCTGCTTGTAAGGCAGACGCTCTGAACCAGCTGAGCTAAGCGCCCCTTTCCTTGAGAAAGCGATGCAAAGGTAGGCGTTTTTTTTATACCTGCAAAATTTTTGTGCAAAAAATATTTTTGGTCTAACCCGAATATTCTTCTGATATGGATCTAACAGGCTGGATAGCGGTGTTGTAGGGGACTGAAATTTTTTTTGCTTTGGCGTGTGGCGGAATTTGTGTAATTTTGTGTGTTTTAGAATCTGTATAAATCCATCCCTCCTTAGCATAGTCATGCCAGCACAGTTCGTACATCTCCATACCCATTCCCAATATTCGCTTCTCGACGGCCAGGCCTCGATTGCCAAACTCGTTGACAAGGCTGTGGCCGACGGTATGCCTGCCATTGCCCTTACCGACCACGGCAATATGTTCGGCATAAAAGAGTTTTACAATTATGTAGGTAAACTCAACAAGAAGTTCAAGGAGAAAGCCGCTGCCAAGCGCGAGGAGGCCGATCAGGCGCGTGCCGAGGGACGCGCTGAGGCCGAGACGCTTGCTGCCGAGGCTGATGCGTTGGCTAAGAAGCATTTCAAGCCAATTCTCGGCTGTGAGATGTATGTGGCGCAGAAATCAATGACCGAGGCGGTGGATAAAAAGGACATAGGGCGCCACCTGATAGTGCTCGCCAAGAACCGCACGGGCTATAAGAATCTTATAAAGTTAGTGTCGCAGGCCTGGACCAAAGGCTTCTATATGCACCCGCGTACAGATAAAGCCTCCCTTGCTGCCCACCGTGAAGGGCTTATAGTGGCGTCGGCCTGTCTCGGCGGCGAGATCCCCAAGCTTATCATGGCCGGAAACCTGACCGAGGCCGAGAAACAGGTGTTGTGGTGGAAAGAGACGTTCGGTGACGATTATTATCTTGAGTTGCAGCGCCATCCTACTTCGCGCCCGGGGGGCAACCGCGAGGTGTTCGAGATACAGGAGCAGGTAAACCCTGTGCTGATTGATTTCGCAAGGAAGCATGGCATCAAGCTGATAGCCACCAACGATATCCACTTTGTCAACGAGGAGGATGCCGAGGCCCACGACAGGCTTATATGCGTGAGCACCAACAGCAATCTTACCGATCCGCGGCGCATGCGCTACACCAAGCAGGAGTGGATGAAGACCCGCGCGGAGATGGAGGCTCTGTTCAGCGATGTGCCCGAAGCGTTGCTGACCACCGTGGAGATCGCCGACAAGGTTGAGGAATATACCATCGACCATGCCCCGATCATGCCTAACTTCGAGATCCCGGCTGAGTTCGGCACCGAGGAGGAATACCGCAAACGGTTTACCGAGGAGGATCTTTTCAACGAATTCACGCGCGACGAAAACGGCAACGAGGTGCTTGACCGTGCCGCCGCCGAGGCCAAAATAAAGAAACTCGGAGGGTATGACAAACTTTACCGAATAAAATTTGAGGCCGACTATTTAAAAAAACTGGCCTATGAAGGGGCCGCGAAACGCTACGGCGATCCTCTTACACCTGAGCTTGCCGAACGCATCAACTTCGAGCTCCACATAATGAAGACCATGGGCTTCCCGGGTTACTTCCTCATTGTGCAGGATTTCATCAATGCCGCTCGCCGCGACCTTGGTGTGAGCGTGGGGCCGGGCCGTGGTTCGGCTGCCGGAAGCTGCGTGGCCTATTGTCTCGGTATCACTCAGATCGACCCAGTAAAATACGACCTCCTGTTCGAACGTTTTCTGAACCCCGACCGAATATCCCTCCCGGATATTGATATTGACTTCGACGACGACGGACGCGCCGATGTGCTTCGTTACGTCACCGAAAAATATGGCGAGGAGAAAGTGGCCCATATCATAACCTACGGCACTATGGCCACTAAATCGGCTATCAAGGATGTGGGGCGTATCGAGCAGTTGCCTTTGAGCGAATGTGACCGTATCACAAAACTCATACCGCGCCACATGCCTGTGGTCAATGGCAAGGAGCTTAAAACCAACCTTGCCAACTGCTACGAATATGTGCCCGAGTTCAAGAAGGAGCTTAGCTCCACCAATCCCATTCTTGTGGAGACACTTGAATATGCGCGTCAGCTTGAAGGCAATGTGCGCAACACAGGCGTCCATGCCTGCGGAGTGATCATATGCCGCGACGATATAACCGACTGGGTGCCTGTATCCACAGCTGTCGACAAGGCATCGGGCGACAAAAGCAAGCTTATCGTAACGCAGTATGAAGGATCGGTTATCGAGGAGACAGGTCTTATAAAGATGGACTTCCTCGGACTTAAGACCCTGAGCATCATAAAGGAGGCTGTGGCCAATATAAAGCGGTCACACGGAGTGGATGTAGACATTGACAACATCCCCATCGATGATCCCAAGACATACCAGCTTTACAGCGAGGGACGCACAGCCGCCACTTTCCAGTTTGAAAGTCCCGGCATGCAGAAACATCTGCGCGAGCTGAAACCCACGACGTTCGAGGACCTTATAGCCATGAACGCCCTTTACCGTCCGGGGCCTATGGACTATATTCCCGACTTCATCAACCGAAAGCATGGACGAGCGCCGATTGAGTATGACATTCCGGTGATGGAGAAATACCTCAAGGACACGTATGGGGTCACGGTGTATCAGGAACAGGTCATGCTTCTGTCGCGCCTGTTGGCCAACTTTACGCGCGGCCAGAGCGATACACTGCGTAAGGCCATGGGCAAGAAGCTTATAGCCAAGATGAACGAGCTTAAATCGCTGTTCCTTGAAGGTGGGCAGAAAAACGGACATAAAGCTGCCACGCTTGAAAAGATATGGGCCGACTGGGAAAAATTCGCATCCTATGCATTCAATAAGAGCCATGCCACATGCTACAGCTGGGTGGCCTTCCAGACAGCTTGGCTGAAAGCCAATTATCCTCCTGAGTATATGGCTGCCGTGCTGACCCGCAACCTTGCCGATTCGACTAAACTCAGCGCCTACATGGACGAATGCAAAAAGATGCGCATAGAGGTCAAGGGTCCTGATGTCAACGAGAGTGTGAGGGGATTCGGTGTAAGCCACGGCAACATACGTTTCGGTCTTGCCGGAATAAAGGGCATAGGCGACAATGTTGTGAACGAGATTATATCGGCCCGCGACAAAGGAGGCCCCTTCACCTCCATATATGATTTTGTGGAGCGTGTGGCCACTGGAGTGGTGAACCGCCGTATGCTCGAGAATCTTGCCCTGGCAGGCGCGTTTGACTGCTTCGGCGATGTGGCGCGTGAGGACTTTTTCGAGACCAACGCCCGAGGCGAGACATTGGGTGAGCAGCTTGCCAAATACGGGCAGATGTATCAGCGCGACAAACAGGCTGCTTCCGCATCGCTTTTCGGCGACGACGAGGAGGATTTCACCACCGCCGGACGCCCCGAGATAATGCACGGCACCCGGTGGGTGGATGTGGTGCGTCTTGAAAAAGAGCGTGAGCTCGTGGGAATGTATCTCTCGGCCCATCCTCTTGATCCGTTCTATATGGAGCTGAACTACGGGTGCGGCCATACTCTCAAGTCATTCGGCGAGATCACCGATCCCAAGGAGGGAATGGAGGTGATGGTAGGCGGACTTGTGGTGAGCTTCGAGAGCCGTCCGAGCCGCAAAGGCGGCCAGTTCGGTATTCTTAAATTGGAAGATTTCTCAGGCACCCATGAGTTTATGCTTTTCGGCAAGACATTCATAGACTTCCATAATTTCGGAGTACCCATGACTCCGGTCATTGTGAAAGGAGTGTTCCGTCGGCGCTTCCAGAATTCTGAAATACGTTTTGACATAACCGATATCCGCCTCCTTGAGGATGTGAAAGGTGAGCTGGTCAACAATATAACCCTCAATATGCTCGTGGCCGACACATCCGGACCTCGGGTGCTTGACATGCTTAAAGAGCATATCTGCGCACCCGGCGAGCGTGGCGGAAGCCTCAACATCAATTTTTACGATCCTGACACCAACCGCTCCGTTAAAATGAATTCCGGGGTGAAAGTCAACATCAGCCGTGCGCTGGTGGACTCGTTGCGGGCCGAAGAAATTGAATTTACCGTACATTGAAACATATCAAAACAATATAATAACTACTTAATAAAACTAAAGAAATGGCACAGACATTCACCGACAGCAACATCAACGACATCATCGCATCAGGACGCCCCGTAGTAATCGATTTCTGGGCTACATGGTGTGGCCCCTGCAAGCGCCTCGCACCCACTATCGACACTCTTGCCGAAGAATATGCAGGACGCGTCGAGATAGGGAAATACAACATTGAGGAAGAGAGCGATCTTGCCACAGCACACCGCATAATGTCGATACCCACACTGTTGTTTTTCAAAAACGGCGAGGTGGTGAAGGATCTCCGCATGGCCGGTTCGCAGTCTATCGACGCTATCCGAGCCAATATCGAGAAACTGCTTGCTCTCTGATACACATATATTCACAATACCTTTCATATAACACATTTCCATGATGAAGAAACGGATCTTAATGTTGCCGGCGGTGGTTGCGATAGCTGTCACGGCAAGTGCGGCCACCCCTTTGTGGCTGCGTGATGTGAAGGTGTCGCCCGACGGCACCACAGTGGCTTTCACCTATAAAGGGGATATTTTCACCGTACCCGTGTCGGGAGGCGAGGCCCGGCGTATAACCGCGTCGGAGAGTTATGACACTGAACCCATATGGTCGCCCGACGGCAAGATGCTTGCATTTGCCAGTGACCGTGCGGGAAGTATGGATATCTATGTAGTGCCCTCCACCGGAGGCAAAGCCCGTCGGTTGACCTCGCGCTCATCCGACGAGACTCCCGAAGCTTTCTCGCCCGACGGAAAATATGTCTATTTCTCGGCTGCAATCCAGGATCCGGCTTCAAGCGTGCTTTTCCCCACCGGGCGCCTTACGGAGCTTTACACTGTGCCCGTGCAAGGAGGTGTGATAAAGCAGGTGCTCGCTTCCCCCGCGGTTTCACTCAGCTTTATGCCTGATGGCAAAAGTTTTGTATATCAGGATGTGAAAGGCATGGAGGACAAGTGGCGCAAGCATCACACCTCGTCGGTTACGCGCGATATATGGCTTCTCGATGCCTCTACCGGACGTCACACAAACCTCACCTCGCATGCCGGCGAGGATCTGAGTCCGGTGGTAAGCCCTGACGGCTCCACTCTCTGGTTTCTGAGCGAGCGCGACGGCGGCACATTCAATGTCTACCGCACGTCGCTTGCCGATCCGTCGAAAGTCACAGCCGTGACTTCGTTTGACACCCATCCCGTGCGTTTTCTCTCCCGCGGTTCCGACGGCACACTGGTTTTCGGCTACAACGGTGAGATATATCGTCTCACTGAGGGTGGAAAGCCTGAGAAGATTGCTATAAATATTACCGACGACATTGACGAGCAGCCCGTAAGGCTGTCGGCCAACGGCGGTTATACCGAAGGCGAGGTAAGTCCCGACGGCACTCAGGTGGCCCTTGTAAAGCGTGGTGAGGTTATAGTTACCTCTGTGGAATATCCCACCACACGCCGCATCACTGAGACACCGCAGGCCGAAAGCGACGTGACGTGGTCGCCCGACGGCAAGAAGATAGCCTACACCTCCGAACGCGACGGCCATTGGAACATATATCAGGCTACCGTAGGTCGTAAGGAGGACCCCAACTTCCCCAATGCCACGCTCATTGACGAAGTGGCCCTTCTGCCCGGCGACGACGGTGTGGAGCGTAATTCACCACGCTATTCCCCCGACGGCAAGAGCATCGCTTTCATTCAGGACCGTGACAAACTCATGGTGATGGATCTTGCCACTAAAAATGTGCGCCAGATCACTGACGGCTCCACGGTGACCTCTCGTGAGGGACGGTTTACATACCGTTGGTCGCCCGACAGCAAATGGATAGCCCTGGATGTGGTGGACCGCAAGCATGATCCGTATTATGATATAGCCATAGTGAATGTTGCCGACGGGACAATGACCAACCTTACAGGCACAGCATATTTCGATATGGGCCCTGAATGGGTGCTCGACGGCAATGCCATTATGTTCGGTTCTGACCGTTATGGCATGCGTGCACATGGATCATGGGGTTCGCAGCAGGACATAATGCTTGTGTTCATGAATCAGGATGCGCTTGACCGTTTCCGTCTCAGCGAGGAGGATTATGAACTGCTCAAGGATGTTGAGAAACAGCAGAAAGCAGCCAAAAAGAAAGACGATGACAAATCGAAAAAAGGCAAGAAGAATAAAAAGAAAGCCCCGTTGGACGGAGAGGACTCCGACGACTCATCCATCAAGGTTGAGCTTGACGGTATCCGCGACCGCATAGTGCGCCTTACCCCCAATTCGGCCGAACTCGGCTCCGCGGCCATGGCAAAGGACGGCTCCGAGCTTTATTATCTTGCTGCTTTTGAGGATAAATATGATCTGTGGAAGATTGATCTCCGTGAGGGCGATGTTTCCATGCTTAAGAAACTTGGTGCCAATGGAGGTTCGCTTCAGATGGATAAGGACGGCAAGAACCTCTATCTCGTAGGGTCCGGCAGCGTGAAGAAAATTGATCCCAAGAGCGGTAAAGTCACTCCGATAACCGCTTCGGGCACAATCACCATCGATCCCGTTGCCGAACGTGAATACATGTTCGACTTTGTCAAGACTCAGGAGGCCGAGCGTTTCTATGATCCCGGAATGCATGGAGTTGACTGGGAGGCCATGACAGCGAATTACCGCCGCTTCCTGCCTCACATCACCAACAATTATGACTTCACCGAAATGCTTTGCGAGCTGCTCGGCGAACTCAATGTGAGTCACACCGGATCACGTTATTTCAGCCCCGGAATGCCCGTTACCACAGGCAATCTCGGCCTGTTGTACGATATGACCTATGAGGGCGACGGTATGAAAGTGGAGGAGATCGTGATCGGTGGTCCTTTCAACCGTGCTTCATCCAAGCTCGCTCCGGGTCATGTGATCGAGAAGATAAACGGCAAGCCCATCACCCCCGATGCGGATCATACCGAGCTGTTCAACGGCATAGTGCGCAAGAAAACCCTTGTAAGCATCTATGATCCCGCCACAGGCAAGCGTTGGGACGAAGTTGTGCTTCCTATCTCCAACGGTGCCATGAATTCGTTGCTTTACGACCGTTGGGTGAAACGCAACGAAGCCATTGTGGATTCGCTTTCGGGCGGACGTCTCGGCTATGTACATATCCAGTCGATGAGCGACGGCCCGTTCCGTTCGGTTTATGCCGATGTGCTCGGCCGCTACAACGACCGCGACGGCATTGTGATCGACACCCGCTGGAATGGCGGAGGCCGTCTGCATGAGGACATAGAAGTGCTCTTCTCCGGCAAAAAATATCTCACACAGGTGGTGCGCGGAAAGGAAACGTGCGTAATGCCCTCGCGCCGTTGGACCAAACCCTCGATAATGGTTCAGGGCGAAGCCCAGTATTCAAATGCCCACGGCACCCCCTGGGTATACAAGACAATGGGCCTCGGCAAGCTTGTGGGCGCTCCTGTGCCGGGAACAATGACCAGTGTCAACTGGGTGGACCTTCAGGATGATTCGATGTACTTCGGCATTCCCGTTGTGGGCTACCGCACAGCCGACGGCTCGTATCTCGAGAACAAACAGCTTGATCCCGACATTTATATTCTCAACGATCCCGCCACGGTGGTCAAAGGTGAGGACAAGCAGCTCGATGCGGCAGTGAAGCAGCTCCTGCGTGACATCGACTCTACCGGAAAATAAAAATCTCATGACAATGTTGCAGGACTGGAGGCTAATTGCAGCCGCGGTCCTGCAACATTCCTTATATAATACTTATTCTTGTGAAAAACGTAGTTTTAGGTATAGAATCATCGTGCGACGACACTTCGGCCTCGGTTGTGGCCGACGGTTTGATGCTTTCAAATGTCATTGCCTCGCAGAGTGTGCATGAACAGTGGGGCGGGGTAGTGCCCGAACTGGCCTCGCGTGCCCATCAGCAGAACATAGTCCCTGTGGTGGACGCAGCTATAAAGCAGGCCGGAATTTCAAAAACTGATATCGGGGCCATAGCTTTCACCCGCGGTCCCGGTCTTATCGGCTCTCTGCTTGTGGGCACCTCGTTTGCCAAAGGCATGGCGCTCGGCTTGGGTTGCAGGCTTGTCGATGTCAACCATCTCCACGCCCATGTGCTCGCACATTTCATCCGCGAGTCGGACTCTGACCGGATACCCTCGTTCCCCTATCTGTGTATGCTCGTTTCGGGCGGCAACAGCCAGCTTGTCATGGTGCGCAGTCCGCGTGACATGGAGATAATAGGGCGTACAATCGACGATGCGGCTGGCGAGGCCTTCGACAAATGTGCCAAGGTGATGGGGCTTCCTTATCCCGGAGGCCCGCACATCGACCGTCTTGCTGCCGAAGGAGATCCTGAACGGTTCCGGTTTGCCAAGCCGCGTATCCCCGGACTGGATTACAGTTTCAGCGGCCTCAAGACTTCGTTTCTTTATACATTGCGCGACGAGCTGAAAAAAGATCCTGAATTTATTGAAAAAAACCGGGCCGATCTGGCTGCCTCACTCCAGCATACCATAGTTGATGTTCTGCTCGGCAAGCTCCGTAAGGCGGTGAAACTTACCGGTGTGAAGGCTGTAGCTATAGGGGGAGGAGTGTCGGCAAACTCGGGTGTGCGCGATGCCGTGGCCGCCTATTGCAACGAAGCCGGTATCGAAGCATTCATACCCAAAAGGATATTTACCACCGACAATGCCGCTATGGTAGCCACTGCCGGGTATTTCAAGATGCTCGACGGCGATTTCTGCGGTCTTGATGCGGTTCCGTATGCGCGTGTAACGGTGTGATAATTAATAATATGGAGCTATGGATATATCTATAATAGTGATCGGCGACGAACTGCTGATAGGGCAGGTTACCGATACCAACAGCGGCGATATTGAACGGGCTGTGGAACCATTGGGCTGGAATGTCAGCCGGGTTGTTACGGTGCATGACGATGCGGAAGCCATTACCGGGGCCGTAGAGCGTGAGTTGTCATGCTCTCAGATAGTGCTGACCACCGGAGGGCTCGGTCCCACAAAGGATGATATAACCAAAAAGGTGCTGGCCAATGTTTTCGGCGGTGAGATGGTCATGGATCCTGACGTGCTCGCCCATGTAAGGCGCATAATGTCTGAACGAGGAGTCCCTATGAACGACCTCACGGCCACACAGGCCATTGTGCCGTCAAGCTGCACTGTGATCCCCAACGATCTTGGCACCGCTCCGGTAATGTGGTTCGAGCGTCCTGACGGCCATGTGCTTGTGGCCATGCCGGGTGTACCGTTTGAAACACAGCATGCTTTTTCCGCGCATGTGCTTCCTAAGCTCAGGGAGCGTTTTGCATCAGGCACCTTTGTTGAACGCCGGTGTGTTATTACGGCCGGTATCTCCGAAAGTGCCATTGCCGAGCAGCTTGATGAATGGGAAAAGGGTTTGCCTAAAGGTTTCCATCTCGCTTATCTGCCTCAGAGGGGGTTGGTGAGGTTGCGCCTTGACGGATCAGGTTCCGACAGGGATCTCCTTAACGCCACTTCCACAAGGCTCCACGGCGAGCTTGTGTCAATCCTCAAGGATGCGGTAGTGGCCACGGATGATCTTACTCCTGCGCAGATAGTGGTGTCGATGCTCATAAAGCGTGGTCTGACTGTAGCCACCGCCGAGAGTTGCACCGGAGGCACCATAGCCTCCATGATAACATCCGTAGCCGGATGCTCCTCGGCTATGAAAGGTGGGGTAGTGGCCTATTCCAACGAAGTCAAAGCGAGTGTGCTCGGCGTTTCGGAGTCCACTCTTGCGGCTTATGGCGCAGTCTCGGAGCCGGTTGTGCATGAAATGCTGCGCGGTGCGCAGAAAGCCTTGAATGCCGATGTAGCCATAGCCACAAGCGGTATTGCAGGCCCCGGCGGCGCTGTGCCCGGCAAACCTGTGGGCACAGTAGTGATAGGCGTGGCACTGAAAGAATCCATCCATGTCGCTACCTGTCATTTTCCCGGCTCGCGTGCATCAGTGGTTGAGCGCGCCTCTGTAAAAGCCCTCCTCACCCTCATCCATATGCTAAAATGATATTCTCGGGTTGTTATTGCTCGGGAATAGTTAATTTTCAGGGTTAATTCCCGGTAGCTTCTGATCCGTCAAGCTATCGGGTTTAGTTTTTTATATGGATGTGAAGATGGGAGTTTTTCTGAAATTTGCTATCTTTACGGCATGAAACGCATTTTGCTTGCATTACTGGCCTGTGTTATGGCGGCATTCGGCTGTGTGGCCTCCAGCGGCGATATGGAACGGGTGGAAGGCATGTTGCGTGCGCATTCATCCGATACGCCGTCTGCCCGCATCTCATCAATAGCCCGTGAATTCCTTGGCGCGCAATATGTGGGCGCAACCCTTGAAGGGGCGACGGAGCAGCTGCGTTTCAGCCTTTCGGAGTTTGACTGCACCACTTTTGTAGAGACGGTCATTGCCATGGCGCTGACAGTGGCCGATGGCGGCAGCGCGGAGGAATTCATCCGCAACCTTGAATCCGTGCGTTACCGCGCGGGTCATATCGACGGTTATTGTTCGCGCCTGCATTACATCAGCGACTGGGCTATGGAAAACGAGGCCCGGGGTCATCTGGCGGATGTTACCCATACCATTCCCGGAGCTGTCAGCCAGACGCTGGAACTTAATTACATGTCGGTACACCGCCAGTCATATCCCGCATTGGCCGACGATGGTGTATTCGCGTGCATCCAGGGGATGGAGCGTTCTGTTTCTCCTATAACGTATATGCTTGTGCCTAAACATAAAGCAGGTCTCCGGAATGTGGGCGAGGCGTTGCGCGACGGCGATATAGTGGCTTTCGCCACATCCACACCGGGCCTTGACGTGTCGCATATCGGTATTGTGTTGAAGGGCCCCGACGGCACACCCCGGCTTCTGCACGCATCGTCAGCTGCCGGGAAAGTGATAATAGACCCCAAACCTCTTGCCATGTATGTCCGTTCGCGCCCGTCACTTACCGGCATGAGGATATTCCGAGTCGTTGACTGAACTCATAAATCTGTTTAACCCTATCCATAAACCAAAATCCATTACAAAATTTTACTAAAACCTAAAATGAAAAAATCCGTTTGTCTATCAACCCTCTGCGCCGCACTTCTTGCCGGAACGGCATTCATGTATGCGCGCAACGAACGGGCCGTGACACCGGTTGCCGCGCCGCAAAAGGCCGTGGTTATAACCGTGGAACTGCCTATGGAGATGACCCCCACGGCTGATGACATCAGCCTGTTCACGCTCATTGACGCCAACGCCGACAACAAGAAATGGGCCTACCGTTCAAACTTCGGCGGCCTTGTAAGTCCTTCCAACGACAAAATGGCCTGTGATGACTGGGCCATAACCCCCGGCCTGCGATTCCCCGATGCCGACACCAATTATGAGTTCTCCTTCACCATGACCCATAACATGAAGGGTGCGGATTTCGCCTCATCGTTTGAGTTTTACATAGGCACAGAGCCTGACCCGGCGTCAATGACTACTCTTATCGGCAAAATAGAGAATTTCTATGTGCCTGTGGCCAATCAGAACATTGCTCAGTCGGTGCCGTTCGCCATTCCCGGCGATGCCGGCACATATTATATCGGCATACGCTGTGTGTCACCGGCCTTGACCGATGGTGTAAGCCCGTGGCCATGTACATTCAAGAGCCTTGCGGTAAAGGCTATGGAGAGCAGCGCTTCCGCCCCATTGCAGCCCACGGATGTCGCTGTCACCCCCGGTGCTCAAGGAGCGCTTGACGCCACTGTCGCTTTCACTATGCCTGTCAAGTCTATGAACGGCAAGGATCTTCCTGCCGCCACGGAGCTGTCAGCAGTGGTGACGTCAGGTGTGGAAACTAAGACTGTCAAGGCTCTTCCGGGCGTTCCCGTCAGCATTACCGTTGCCACGCAGCAGGGCGACAACAACCTTACCCTTCAGGTCAACGGCGCCGAGGAAGGAGAACCTATGCCGCTGGCCGTCTATACCGGCGTTGTGCTTCCCATGCGTGTGCACGATCTCATAGCCACCCTTACTCCCGACAATATGTCAATGACTATTGACTGGACACCTCCCACAGCCGGAAAGGATGGCGGATATGTGGATTTCAACGCTATAGAATACAATGTCTATATATCCGACGAACCCAACGGCGATTATCGCCTCCTTGAGAACATAGGCAATGCCCTCACCTACACCTATACAATGGCTCCGGGCGCCAAACTCCGCACCGTGAAGCTGAAAGTGCTCCCCTCCAATGCCGCAGGTGTAAGCACCGATGATGTAAACTGGGTAGATCAGGACCCCGTATCCGTTTCCGAAATGCTCGGAACTCCCTATGCCCTGCCTGCCATTGAGAAGTTTGACAATCTCGACATGGCCTATACACCTCTCACAATCCAGCGTCCCAACGAGGACTATGCCGGCCGCTGGCGCATAGCCGATCCATCGGAATGTGTCCCCGACGAGAATCAGAGTGCCCTTATGGCCTACTCGCCTTACAACGAGGGTTCCACTATGGGACGTGTGGCCCTGCCTAAGTTCTCTGTCAAGGGTATGCACAATGTCGCATTCTCTCTTCGGGCCATGCGTTACTCCTCATATGCCTCGACCATGAATGTATATGCCTGCAACTATAGCGAGGAGCTTACACTTATCGGCACTATCAATTGCAGTGGCGCCATGGAGTGGGTGGACTGCTCATATCCGCTTCCCGAACAATTCCAGGATAAGGATTGGGTGCAGATAGTGATTGATGTGGATCTGGCCGATGTGGACTATGTTTATGCCATTGATTCATATAAACTTGCCGTCTCTGCGGCCACCGATGTGGCTGTGCTTGACGTGGTGACATCCGATCCGCTTGTGCCCGGCAAAGCAGCTATGTTTACAGCGCGTCTTGCCAACCTCGGCTTCAATGCCGTTACTCCGCGCGTCCGTTTCTCTGCCGCCGATGCAACCGGCAATGTTGTCGCCTCGCAGGATATCGATGTGCCGACCCTTGCTTCCGGCGCCGAGACATCCGTGAAATGGTCATTCACTCCGGCCGTTGAGCAGATGGACAGCGAGATCACCGTCAAGGCCGAGCTTCTCACCTCCGATGATGTGGCTTCCAACGATGCGGCTTCAGCCACTCTCCATGTGCGTAGGCCTGACCTCCCTGTGGTCAGTGACCTGACAGCCCAGGCCACTTCTGCGGGTGTTGAGCTAAGCTGGAGCGCACCGGCCCTGAACCGCACTATCATCGAATCGTTCGAAACACTCGATGATTTCTACTACGGTGAGGATATGGGCGCGTTTAACGCTTACGACGGTGACGGCAAAACCGTCTACAAATTCGCCTCCCTTTCCATGCCCAACGAACAGCTTCCCAAGGCATTCATGGTAGTGAATCACGACATGCTCAACGGTGGCGAAGGGCTTGAAGCACACGACGGTGTGAAATACCTTATGGCCACATGCCCCGAGCAGATAGGCGATAGGGAGCAGGGACCTGCCGACGACTGGCTTATATCACCCGAAGTCACCGGCGGAAGCTATGTTTCATTCTGGCTCAACATAATTTCCGAAAGCTATCCCGAAACATTGCGTATAATGACCTCGGCCACTACATCCGAAACCACAGCCTTTACCGAACTCATGTCGATTCTCAAGCCTAAGATGGGATGGCAGCTCGTTGAGTTCCGTATGCCCGCCGATGCTAAATATTTCGCGCTTAACTATGTCAGCGACAATATGTTCGGCATTATGGTCGATGACGTGAAATTCGTTTCAGCCACCGATATGCACACCGTATCGTCCTATAAAGTATACCGCGACGGGGCCTTTGCCGCATCAGTCACCGAGCCCCGCTATGTGGATTCATCCGTAGTGCCCGGCACATCCTATACCTATCATGTCACGGCGGTTACCGACGGTGAATCCGTAAAGAGCAACAAGGTCAGCATCACAGCCGGTTCATCCGGTATTGACGGCATCGACGGCACTACACCTGTGGTTACAGCCGTTGACGGCGCCATCCGGTTCGAAAATTGCCGCAATATCAGAGTTTACGACATGGCCGGCAACACTTTGGCCGACGGTGTGACAGCCGGCAACGTGACCCGCGTTCCCGTGGCTCCCGGAGTATATCTGGCTGTAGCCGACGGTAAGGCATACAAAGTCATAGTCCGCTGATTCATTGGCCGATAATATAAAAAGTGCCGGGATTCGATCCCGGCACTTTTTTGTTGGATTACAGATTGGTTATCTTACCGATACTTTCACTGTCTTGTTGCCGGCTTTCACTATGTAGAGACCGGGCACTACGGCAAGTGTGGCACGCGGAGCGGCTGGCATTACGGCCACTACAGTTCCGTTCGTAGCATACACGGTGGCTTCTGCATCACCCGTTACAATGATTGTTCCGTCGGCAGCGTTGATTGTCACAGTGTCGTTGCCGGGCTGGATGATGCCGCTTGTTTCGATGTAGGCGGTGGCGAGATTGGAGATGTTCGACTCTTCGTCGCCGAATACGGCAGTTACCACATATGTATGGTCACCCATGGCCACATCCCTGTCAGTATAAGTCAGCTCGTTCACCGGGGCGGTGTTGAGTTTCTCACTGTCGCGGTATATGTTGTAGCCTCGGAGCATGTCGCGTGTCGCGGTCTGATAGGGTGCGAAAGTCACGTCATCCACCATGAAGATATATTTATTCTCGGATGTGCAGCGTATTGCGAAATACTGTGCGCCCTCGGGCAGGTCGTAGCTGTAGTCGGTCCAGCGGGCCGGTACCTCGTTCACTGTGGCTATGTTCGTGAAGTCAGATGTCTCTGTATCTGTGGTGGAGTAGAGCACCTCGAAGCTTTCGTAATATGTGTATCCTTCGCCAACGTTGAATGAAGATGCGGCAAATGATATCCTCTGTGCTTCACCGGTGAGGCGGGGCGAGATCATCCAGTCATCGTTCTTGTTGGTCTTGGATGCGAACGACACCATATACTTGTCGCCTGATTTTGCATCGAAGCCTGTTTCGGAGGCGAAAGGATCCGATGCGCTGTCAAACACCTGATATGCCATCTTGGCATTCTTGCCGGGATAATTGAATCCCGATATTGAGTATGTGTCGCCACCGTCCACGTCAATGAATGTCCAGCCGGGCACATTGTTTATAGCCCATGATTCGGCGGTTTCGAAGCTTTCTGTTATTTTCTCCACGGCTGACTGGGAGAAATCGGGTTCAAGCCAACGCAGTGTCACGTCGGCATCGGTCACTTCGGTTGACAGCTGCTGGGGAGCAGGAAGCGTTGATCGTACAAGCTCTGTAGTGCCGCGGCGTCCACGGTTGTCGGCTGCGTATTGGTCATGTGCCGCCACTATTTCGGCCTCATAATATATCTGGTCATCCATGGCTGTGTTCAGCCGGTCGGTGAAGTTCACAGTCACTTCGTCGCACACCTCTACCTTCACGCCTTTCTTACGGGCTATCTCGTTGCCGAGGCGGTAAAGCACCACATCATAGTTGTCAAACGGTTCTGTGCCGAGGTTGGCCACAGTCACACCTACAGTAAAATCAGTGTCAGGCTTTACTTTGGCCGGCAGGCTGATTGAGGTGGCTCCTATGTTCTGTGTGTAGAGTTGCCCTATGTATATGTTGTCTATGAGGATCAGGCCTCCGTTGTCCACACCACCCATGAAGCGGAGCTGTACGGTCTTGTCCTTATAGTCTTCCAATGATATCATCACGCGGTTCCATTGATCTTCCTTGGCCATATCCTCAAGTTTGCAGCTGAACAGGTCTTCCCATTCATTGCCGGTGGAAATCTGCACAGCGAACAGGTCGAGGTTGGCTCCGAGTCCGCCCGTGGGATTGTACAGATAGAAAGATACACCGGGATCCGTCACATTTTTGATCGATACCTTGCCGAGTGTGAGTTGGGCGAAGTCACCCCTGTCCTCGGTCACAAGCCCGCTGAATCCGTTGTCGCCGTCCTGTGCCACCGCACCTATTTTCGATTCATCGGTGTAGGTCAGCCATCCTGTCTCAACTCCATCCACCAAGTTGCTGGTTATCGATGATGCTTCCCCGTTGGCGAATGATTCGGAGTAGGGTGCGTTATATGGTGTGCCTATCACTATCATGTCGGTGCGGGTGTCATGTTTGGTGCCGTTGTCAGTATAGGCATATACTCCCCATTGCTTGAATTTCTGTGTTTCGCCCACCGGTACCGACTGATATGTGTAGCTTGTGCCCTTTATGCCCGATTTTATCACCGTCTGGGAGTAGATACCTCTGCGTTCCACAACCTCATACGTTATTTTGGCGGTATTGATCGGATTGCCGTCGACATCGGTGGTAGGTTCTTCCCATGTAAGTGTCACCTGACCGGGTTTTGAAGCGCTTTCCGTCACGGTTACCGATGGCACCGGCGCCGGTGTGTTGATACCCACAAAAAGTGTTGTGAATGCCTCGCTGCCACGTCCGTCAGCCGTATATGCCACTACGCGGTAGGTCGTGAGCCCTCTCGTCACTGTGTTGTCGACATATGTCAAGAGTTCACCCGGGGTGGGATTGGGGAATGTATGGATCTCTTCTTCCCCGCGTATTATCACTGCTTTCTCAATAGCAGTCAGTGCCTTGCCCGTTAGGTCAAGTTCAGGAGCATTGAACGTTATTGTAGCCATATTCTCTCCGTCCGGATCGGCTGTTACTGTTAGGTTGGCGGGTGCGGCCGGCACTGCCAGGCTGCGTTCGCTCACCAGTATGTTGTCAAGGAACACTCCGTCGCGGTCGGCCTCGCTTATGCCGTGGAAACCGATGTAATATACACCGTTTTCGGCCACTGTCACAGGGCATTCGAACCTTACCGGTTCATCTTCCTTGTTGTCGAGCACTGTTGGCTGGAGCACCGTCAGGGTCATGGATCCGGCCTCCGGTTTGTTGCCTGCTTTTACCTCTATGCGTTCGGGAAAATAGTTGCCCTGATGGCCCCAGGCCTCAAAATTCAGGATATAGGCCTTGTCAGCATCCATTTTCATGGGCGGAAGTATCAGCCAGTCATCCGAAGCATTGTTGGCATCATATTGCAGCCATGCTTTATGGTCTTTGTATTCCCATTTGCGGTTGTCATCGTTGGCGTTGATTATGGTCAGCTCATTGAACGCATCCGGCGTGTCGAAATTTTGGGAGTATGGGAGTGCTGCTGTCTCCACTCCCGGATCCGTGCTGCCCGGCCCTTCAAGCACAATATTGTCGAGCGACAGGCCCACCTGATCCTTGTCGGATATAGAATGGAAACCTATGCAGTATGTGCCGTCCGAAGGAACTGTGAATTCAATGCTCTGGTGTGAAGGGGCGCCTGACGTCTCTTTAACAATCAGCGGAGCAAGTAGCTCTGTAGTCATGCCGCCAACGTCAGCTGAGGTGCCGAGTTTTACCTCAATGCGTTCCGGGGCCCATGAACCGCCGCCCCACGTATCGAATTTAAGCGTGTAGGTGTTTCCCGGTTTCAATTCCAGTGCCGGCAGAAACAGCCAGTCGTCGGCGGCATTGTCTCTTGAATATTCCGCTGTTGCATACGTGTCGTTCTCCCCCGTAGAGAAATTGTACTCTGATTTCCATTTCCAGGTCTTGCCGTCGTTGTTCGCGTCAACCACGGTGAGACTGCTGAAGCAATCCGGTTCGGAAAAGTCCTGACTGTACAGAACCACCGGATCCTGCGCCATTGCAATGCCTCCATAAAGGCTCATGGCTGTGGCGAGAAGGGTTAGTCTTTTCATGCCTAATTTGATTGGTGATTGTAAAAAATTATGTAAATGTGGATAAATTGTTCTCACAAGGGATTGAATCTTGTGAGAAATATGCAATAAAGATACGGATAATGGGTGATTGCGCTGTTTGTTTGTCGTTAAACTACGTTAATAATAAGCAAATTGAATACATTATATTATTGCGAAGATAGTCAATAGATTGCAGCTTTGTTAACTTTTATTAATCTTAACATGTATGACCCCTCATGGATAAATGTATATATTTGCATCGTTTTAATAACCATTCACATTATTTAAACGCTATGAAAAGTATTAAAATGCTTGCCGCCGCACTTGTTGCGGTAATGGCCGTCAATGCTTCGGCTCAGGAACTTACTGACAATTACAACCGCGTCCAGGTGGGTTATCAACTCAATTGGTTCAGCTCCAACGAGGATGATATGGAAGAAGCCCTCCCCAATATGAATGGGCTGAGTGTTGGCTATGTTCATGGATTCAACATCACATCCATGCCCATGTTTATCGAAACCGGACTGAAGCTCAGCGCAGGCTTCGGCAGCAAGAGCGAAAAAGAGGATGGATATAAATATGAGATCAAGAACCGCCTCATGAGTCTTACAGTGCCCGTAAGCTACGTGTACAAGTTCGCGTTGGGCGATGCCGTTGTGCTCTCACCCTATGCAGGTTTTGACTTCAAGGTGCATCTTCTCGGCAAGAGCAAGACCAAGGAAGAGTCACCCTTCTATGGCGATGAAAGCGAGACAGTGAATATCTTCGACAAGGACGATATGGAAGGCTACACCTTCAACCGTTTCCAGATGGGATGGCATGTAGGTGTTGGAGCCGAGTGGAGCAGCTTCTACGGCGGCATCGAGGTAGGCACCGACTTCCTCCGTTTCTACAGCCACGAAGGCGTGAAAGTCAGCTCCGGCACATTCGCCGTGAACCTCGGCTACAAATTCTGAAAAAACTCCCTCCCGATAACAAAAAAGAGCTACATCAAATGTAGCTCTTTTTTGTTTGCCGATCTTTTTTATCTTTTTGGCTCATACAGCAAAGGAGGATATACGGAGGAGAGCGATATTGACATTGCCGTTATTGTCTACCGCCGAAGCGGCAAACACAATGTGCTGTTGAACCTGCGGCCCAGACTCCGAATTATCTTTGTCACGCGTCTTTGTCACGCAAAGCCCGAATCTCAAAATAATTTCGTAACTTTGCAATGAGAAGTTACGAAAAGAGTGTAATTTATTGGAAATGAGCGTAGGTTAATTGCTCTTGATAGTAATAGGTTACGATTTAGTTAGTTATCTACTGCATTATCCTTCTGCGCGTTGCGTAACCTTCAAAGAACTCTTCGTATGCAAAAGTAGCTATTTAATTCGAGATTTTGATATAAACTCCCGTTTTTTATCCCCTCATTCATAAGAATTTTCCGTAAAAGCGGTATTGTCCGTCGGCACACCATTGCCCAAAACGAGTTTGGAACAAACGTGTGCCGACTACCGCATAGCTGGAGAAAAGGGCATTGCCTCACGCCTAAACGATGTTTAGACAGATGAAGCAATGCCCCTTTCTTTTGCGCCTATGCCAAGAGGTGCTTTTACGGGTTTTCAAATGATTTTTCTTTTTTCGCTGTCTCTTTTGCCGGAAGCGGAAAGTGAATGCAGAGTGTGTCAGCCTGCCCCATGAATGAAACAGGCGCCCACACACAGCCGGACAAACCGGGAAGAATGATTGTTGCCACCCGGCTGAACAAGTTCCGTCGGATCGGAAACAATCATACTTCCTTTGTTGTGGTTTGCCCTTTTCACGCTTCCGGTGATGTCTTTTTCCTTTTGGTGATTCTTTTTTTTACGGATTTTCCCCTGAAGTTTTTTTCTACACAATCTGCCTCTGTTTTCGTTTACCTCCATTTTGCGCCTTTCAGTAAGCCGCATCAGTCAGTCATTTTCGTTCTGGGCGCAAAGGTAATTCCGGGATTGGACGGGAAAGCAAGGTCAAGCCTCCTGTTTTCGGTAAAAATCTCCAGCCCTGCGGGTAGTATTTTGACCGAAAAACCTTGCATTCCCTAATCCCTACCTTTTCAAGCACCCGAAACGAAAACGACCGATGCGACAGAAAGACGCATAAAAAAAATGTCGGATAAACGAGAGGCAGATAAGATAGTTTGAAACTCAACTCCCTCAGCTCTTGAATCCGCATTAAAAACAAAAAAATCAAAAACAGCGAAGATATGACGGCAACGGCAAATTTCAGACAAATGGCGCAACACATCGGGTTGGCGATATGCGGCTTGATGATGCGCACCGCCTTCGGGGTGTTCGGCATCCTTTGGGGCATCATCAGAGAGATTGTAAACGGAGTGTTCCGAGTGGCGATAGGTGTAATCGTGGCTATCCTTTCCACCATTGCCTTCTTTGGCTTCATCCTTTGGTTATTCACCCTTTAACCCTTACCGACATGGCAAAAAGAAACAGCAAGACGGCAGCGCAGCAGTGCAGATATTACGAGGTGGACAACATCTTCGTGTATATGGTGGAAACGTACATCAACGGCAATTTTGAAACTTTCCGAAGATTGTACCACGAACTGAACAAGGACGCACGGAGGGATTTCATGGACTTCCTTCTCAGCGAGGTAGAGCCGACCTATTGGAGAGAGATACTGAAACAGATAATCTAAAAATGACAGCGATATGAAAGGAACAGACCATTTCAAGAGAACGATATATATGTACTTGGAACAGCGTGCGGAGGAAGATGCGCTATTTGCAAAGAAGTACCGCAACCCTGCCAAGAACATGGACGAGTGCGTGACCCACATTCTGAACTATGTGCAGAAAAGCGGTTGCAACGGTTTCACGGACGGAGAGATATTCGGGCAAGCCATCCACTACTATGAGGAAAACGAGATAGAGGTGGGCAAACCGATGGACTGCCAAGTGGTTGTGAACCACGTTGTGAAACTCACGGCAGAGGAAAAGGCGGAGGCACGTCAGAACGCTGTCCGCAAATACCAAGAGGAGGAACTCCGCAAGTTGCAGAACCGCCACAGACCGTCAGCGAGAAAAGAAAACCAACCCCAACCCTCATTATTTGATTTAGGCTTATGAAACCGAAGACCAAGATACAGAAAGAGGTGGCAAGACTTTCCGCCAACCTTCGCCCCATATCAGCGACACAAATAGATTGGGCATACCGCCACTGCGTTGAGCATATCGGCTACCGCACCAAGAAAGGGAACATCACCTGTTCCGACTGCGGTCACGAGTG